>NZ_OY829944.1:1937500-2237500 GCF_963556105.2 uncultured Tolumonas sp. | reverse complement strand
ATCTCCGGCGTGAAAACTGAATAAGGCGCCCTGTCCTTACCGGTTGGGGCTGATGCCTCAAGACAGGGATCGTGACTTTACCGCCGAAAGCCGGTCAATGGAATGTTTATACACACATTATGCTTAATGGATGTTGCTTTGATATCGAAAAATCACGGATGTGATATTGTTTGACCGCATTGATTGCACCATCACTGATCTGAGCACCCAATACCATCGGGTATAAAATTGAACAGCATGATGGCAATCTTATTGTTATTGACTCAAAGGATGCTGCATGAAAATTGGAATCGTAGGTTCAGGTAATATTGTCAGAACATGCCTTGACGCCATTGCTCAGATCCCATCGATCTCGTGTGAAGCGGTAGTGGTGCGGGAAAGCAGTCGGGCCAAGGGAGAATCCTTAGTTCAAGAGTTCGGCATCAATAAGCTTTATACCGACTATGCCGCATTTCTGTCTGATCCAACTATTGATATTGTTTACATCGGGATCACTAATAATCTGCATTATGAATATACGCTAGCAGCATTGAATGCCAATAAGCATGTGATCTGTGAAAAGCCATTTACATCTAATTATGCAGAGTTGTTAACTTTGTCATCGTTGGCAAGAAAGAATAATTTATTCTTGTTTGAGGCAATCACGACTTTATATTCACCTAATGTTCAATTTATTCAAGAAAACATCGGCAAGCTTGGTGATATAAAATTAGTACAATGTAATTACTCTCAATATTCCAGCCGTTATTCGCAATATCTGGCTGGTACGGTATTACCGGCATTCGACCCTGCCATGTCTGGGGGGGCGCTTTATGATATCAATATCTATAACTTACATTTCACCTGTGCGTTGTTTGGTGCGCCACTGTCTGTTGCGTATCATGCCAATATAGGGTTTAACGGTATTGATACTTCGGGTGTACTGCTTTTAACCTACGCCAATTTTATTGCCGTTTGCTGTGGCGCGAAAGATTCGCAAAGCCCTAGTTATGCAACAGTGCAAGGAACAAAAGGTTATTTAAAGCTGACCAGTGCGCCAAATACGGCCAGATCGGTGGAGTGTTGCTTTGATAATGAATTATCGATAGTTGATAACAACAAATATGAAAATCATATGGTCTATGAGTTTATGAATTTCGAAGCTATGTTCATGCAAAATGATTATACGCATTGTTATAAAAACCTGGACCATTCATTAATTGTTTTAAATGTATTGAATGAAGCCAGAAAACAGGCGGGTATTCATTTTCTTTCTGATAGTCACAGTTTATAAGTATTATTTTTCATTTAACTGCTTGAAATGTAGGGTATTCAAAACAAAGCAGCTGAGGTGTTCAAGTATATTGTTGAACACCTCAGGAAATATATTAAGAAGCCAAATTTAGCGTCGTCAGTGTTTGTTTTCTGACGCTGGCTAATAAATTCGCATCGGTAATTAATGAGCGACCATATGATGGGATCATTGTCTTGAGTTTGTCTTGCCATGCTGCAGATTGCATCTGCTGTGGGAAGCACCGCTCAAGCACTTCTAACATGGTTTTAACGCTGACAGATGCGCCTGGAGACGCGCCAAGCAGTGCTGCCAGGCTGCCATCTGCAGCGGCAACAATCTCAGTACCGAATTCCAATTTGCCCCATTTGTGATGGCAGCGTTTGATAATTTGTACTCGTTTACCTGCGTGAGCTAAGGTCCAATCTTCGGTGCGGGCATTGGGAATAAACGCCTGCAATGATTGCATACGCTGGTTTTGGTTTTGAAAAACCTCTTTTACCAGATATTTAGTTAAATCAAAGTTGTTAGCACCGGCTCCAATCAAACTTTTCAGATTGTTGGGTTTTACCGATTTAACCAAATCTAAGCGTGAACCATGTTTCAAAAATTTAGTCGTAAACCCGGCGTATGGCCCAAATAACAAACTCATTTTGCCATCAATAATTCGGGTATCTAAGTGGGGAACTGACATCGGTGGCGCGCCAACAGTGGCTAGGCTATATACCTTGGCATGGTGTTGTTGAATGAGGTCCTGGTTTTGGCAAATTAACCACTGTCCGCTTACTGGAAAACCGCCATAACCCGCCGCTTCTTCAATACCGGATTGTTGTAACAGATGCAGCGCTATTCCACCGGCACCTAAGAAGACAAACGGGCTTTCGATAGCTTGTTTGGCCGCATTGTTTCGATTTTTGACTTTAATCGTCCAAGGTTTTTTAGCACCATGCCCACGATGTAAATCAATAACCTTGGTATTGGTTAATAACTCAAAATTGGCATTTTTCTGCAGATAACTGACCAGAGTTCGAGTGAGTGCACCAAAATTCACATCTGCGCCATGCTCAACACGCGTAGCGGCTAAACGCGGTTCCGCTGACCGTCCATTCATCATTAAAGGCATCCAATCAAGCAGAGTCTGGTTGTCTTCACTCCACTGCATTTCTGCAAACAGATGATGCGATTTCAGCAATGAGTATCTGGCTTTGAGGTAATCGATATTGTTTTCGCCCCAAACTGCGCTGAGGTGAGGAACCCGATTAATGAACGATTTAGATTGGATGTTTCGACTGTCGGCATTGACCAAATGCGACCAAAATTGCAAAGAAACCTCAAATGCAGCATTAATTTCTAATGCTCGTTGAATTTGTACGTTGCCATTTTTGTCGTGAGGAGTGTAGTTCAGTTCACAATAGCCGGCGTGGCCAGTTCCGGCATTGTTCAGTGCGCCAGAGCTTTCAAGGGCGATTTCGGGTAATTGTTCAATCATACAGATATGCAATGAAGGGTCTAGGCGGTGTATCAACATCGCCAGTGTTGCACTCATGATCCCACCGCCAACTAACGTAACATCTGCATGAATTGAAGCCATTAAACAACCCTGTTAAGTAAGCATTCCAATGATAAGTGAGATTATAAATACATTTTTACTAATATGATATCTGTTGCTTTTCAGCAAGATGAGACAACAGCTCATTTTTAGTAAAAGTACTTATTCGTCAACGTGATAAAAACGGTTTACCCTTTGCCACACTATAGTCTACCTACGATATTCGTGTAGTGAATTTTGTGAGCTATATGGGCCTGTAGGAAAGAGATTGCTGTGAGGGCAGGAGATTTTTATCAAGAACGCTGATCGAGCTCATGTGAGTTTGTCGATGTCTCCTCACGGTAATGATGTGTATGATTTTATTTTTATCAATGAGTTCGAGGTATTGTGCATATATGAGCAATGCTGGATTTTGGCATCCCAGAAAATGAGATAATAAGTTTACGAAGAAAAATTAAAATAGAAAATGACAGCATCCCCCTTCTGGCTATTTCTTGAATCGAAATGAAGAGAAGATGCTGTTGTATTCGAAATATGTAAATTAAGAAGTTTTTAAATACTTATTTAATATCATTAAGGTTATTAATGATTGCCCTCATGATTAGTATCACCTAGGTCGATTTGATTTAATCGCTGTTGTGCGACTGGGTCGTTAATGCTTTTAATTTGATACTGTTCATTCATCATCTGCTTCATTAATCCACCATTATGATTGCCTGAATTAGTTTGTTCTTGTGCTGAAATCGAGAATGCAGCAGTAAATGCTAAAGTTACTAAAATTGATTTGATAAATAAATTACGCATGATAAATCTCCAAGTAAGACAGAAAGCGCATATGACTCATTAATCACATGTATAAATAAGGCAAAGAAAAAACGGGTCGGCATTTAGCCGACCGAGATAACAAAATCAATAAGCAGTAGGGGTAACAAAGTGCACAGATGGTTGATAAGCTGATTCAGCAGTGAATGTAGCGTCTACTTTCTGGCCGGCTTTGATACCGGTTAAAATATTGCTGCCATCCACGTTGTAGGTGATGGTGCGAGCTGGCCAGCCTAATTCAGTTACTGCGTCTTGTGATAAAGTGATTTTGTGGTTGCTGGCATCAACTTGTTGTACTGTGCCGTGAGTCCGGTAAGTGTTGATATCAGCGTGAGCGGCAGAAACAGCAATTAAAGAAAATGCGGCTACAGCAGCGATGCGAGTTAAAGATGCTTTCATTTTTTCAATCTCCAGTGAATCAATGTTCGATTATTTATTGTGATATCCATCACTGCATGATTGTTGTAATCATGTAACCATCTTCCGTTGGTGTGTTTGCACTCTATTGATTTCTTCTCCTGCGATAAAGCACAATAAAAGTAATTAACAATTTCAAAAATCGGAACAATCTAAAGAAAATTCTACTTTTACGTATGTTGGATTAGAGCGTTGCTTTTGCAAAATTGTGGCAATAAACCACCAAAAACTAAGCAGTAACCTTCTGATTTGATTATATAAATCATGTGGTGTGTCAGTGTTTATTAAGTGGATTTATTCCAATTATTTACGAAGTTCTCAAAATCGGCAGCTGAGAGAGGCTTGCTGAAATAATAACCTTGTATTGTTTCGCATCCCTTATCTTTGAGATAACTAAGTTGCATTAATGTTTCAACACCTTCGGCTACTACATGCATATCTAAACTATGCGCCATCGACAACGTAGCGGATACAATCGCGCGATCGCTTTCATCTTTTTCTATTCCATCGACAAAACTTTTATCAATTTTAAGTTCATCAAGATGAAACCGTTTAAGATAAGAAAGTGATGAAAAACCAGTACCAAAATCATCAACACTAATACTAAAACCCATACCTTTCAGTTCTTTAAGTTTTTCTTCACATTGAGAGGCATCTATTAATGTGCCTTCTGTAATTTCAAGGCAGATACGATTTGGGCTAGTAGATTCCTCTGCTAGTATGGTTTTAATATTATTAATCATATTTTCACGCTGAAAATGCCGAGCAGAAATATTCACACTGACAATTGGAATATTTAAGCCGAGTGCATCCCATATGGTCAATTGCCTACATACTTCCCGTAATACCCATTCAGTGATCGGAATAATTAAACCTGATTCCTCAGCTATAGGAATAAATGCAGCAGGGGATATAATATTTCCTGATTGGTTCCATCTGATTAATGCTTCACATCCATGAAGGTGTTTTTCATTTGACAATATCTGCGGTTGATACTGTAAGAAAAACTCATTGTTCTTCAACGCCAAACGAAGACCATTCTCGATTTTAAATTGCCGATTATATTTATCCATCAAATCAGAAGTGAAAAAACGATATGAATTTTTATCTAGTTTTTTTGCTTCATGTAAAGCAGTGTCAGCTTTCAGCAACAACGTTTCAGCATTATCACCATCAGTTGGGAATACACTAACACCAAATGACGCTGAAACAACGGTAGGTATACCATCTATATAGTGCGGTTTATTTATAGTTGACAATAGTTGATCACAATACAAGATTACCTCATCAAATTGAGATACGTCGATCAAGACTGCAAAAAGGTCACCACCAAAGCGAGATACAGTGTCTTCATCTTTTACTTCATTTAATAGGCGTGAGGCAACTTCTTGTAAAATAACATCCCCAGTTTGATAGCCCATAACATTATTTATATTTTGAAAACCATCCAAGCCAAGCATAATGACGGCAATAAGCGTGTTGTCTTTCCGTGTTTTTTTAATAGAAAAATCCAATCTATCTTGAAACAACATCTTATTGGGTAATTTTGTTAATTCATCATGGGTGGCCAGATAAGAAACTCGCTCTTGGGCATCTTTAACGGCTGATGGATCGCGATAGACACCAATATAATGAGTTAACGAGTTGTTTGTATCTTTTATTGCATTAATAGTTAACCATTTAAAAATAAGATCACCATTTTTTGTGCGGTTCCAAATTCCACCTTGCCACCAACCATGAGATTTAATTTCATCACGCATGTTTTGAAAAAATATCTCATCATGGCGACCAGATTTAAACAAATTGGGTCGACTGCCACGTAGTTCATCACGTGTAAACCCTATTGATGCAGTAAAAGCATCGTTAGCGGTAAGAATAATCTCATTTTCATCGGTTAATATGACGCTATCACTGTATCTTGCAAACGCCTCTGCTGAAAGAATGAGTTGAGCATTCGCTTGTTTTCTTTGTGTAATATCACGAATAACTTCCCAAATGCCTAGGACATTACCTGCTTCATCTTTTCGTAAAAAGGCGAGAGCTTCGACTTCAATCAATAGACCCGCATTTGAATACATTTGTTTTTCATAAGGGCCGGCTACACTGGTTGTTAAGCAATCAGCAAATACCGTTTTCCATAACGCTTCATTCCAGCCAAACATTTGATTATGAATAGTTAATCCATTATCGGCATGCTCATCGTCGGAGATATGCAATAGTTGTTTGAGAAGAAAATTGGATTCGACAACCTTACCCTGCATGTCATAGCCAACAACGGCTTCTTGCATGTTCTGGTAAAAACTTCGGAATTTTTGTTCCTGGGTGATCAGTTGATCCTGATATTCTATTTATTTGCTGACATCTTCCATCAGCCATACCCAACCATGGATACGTGTTGTTTTAATAGGTGATATTGTGACTCTTAGTGCTTTGGGTTGCGTTTTAAAGCGCCATATCTGGCTATGATTTTCTGCAGCTCTCCAGCGGTCAGATATTATAGCTTCTATATAGTTTTTTAACTGTTCTGCATTCGTGGTGTTAGCGAGAAAAGATTGCATTGCGGCCGACAATTCTTGCGATGACACTTCATTTTTATTAAACCCGAGCAGAAGTGCAGCTACATGATTTACATATCCCATCCTGCTATCCATCGGCACAATAATAACGCCGTGTGGTAGCACATCAGCTAAAGCCCGCATTTGTTGATTGGCTTCATGGCTGTGAGATATCTGGTGATCAGATTTAAATGACCGCTCCAACGTGAGTTCAATCAATTGGCTGACGATATCTATCTGCTGGGTTATTTGTTGTGGGTCATTCCAAATAGCGATAACACCTACACATGTGTCATTTCCTAACGCGTTTTGGATTTTCATTAATGCTTTAGGCGGATTATTCGTTAATTTTGCCCGCATAGATAAAGGCAACTGAGACAGAATATCTGCAGTTTCAACATAAAATGCCACGTTATCGCGCATAGGTGACATAACAAAAGGGATGTCTAACCATCCCTGCGGATAGCAAGCCAACGGCGCAACAATTTGTTCGTTTACTGTTTTCCACAAACAAACCGCATCTGCATGAATGAGCGCACCCAGTGCTTCTATGCATGCCGCTAAATCAACAGGTTTCTTCATAAGTTCTCAAGCATTTAAGGATTGCATCGTTGACCAACTGAGGTGCCGTGATGTGTGGTAAATGGCCGTGGGTCGAAATTTCAAGCAACTCTTGTGCTTTCCCATGATTTGCCAACCACTGAGCTGCCGCCATTGGGACTGCATGATCAATGCTAGTTTGTAAAACATATAACGTAGTATCTAATTGATCTATATCGGCTCGATGGTCAGATAAAAATGCAGCTTTCAGTACTGAATGAGCGACATCAGGCCGGAGTTTCAGTAGGTTTTGAGTAAAATCTGAATAACTGAGATAAGGGTTAGATTGGCCGACGACTAAAGGAGCAAAGCCATTAGCCCACACCGCATAGTTTTCCTGCATAGCGTGTAGCAGACCATTAATGTCTGTGTCGCTGAATCCACCAATATAATCAGCAGAAATATGGTCTACATAACAAGCAGATGAACCCAATAAAATGAGGGCATCAAAAATATCTTTGCTGCCATTTTGAGCTAATACGCCAGCCATGCCGCCCATAGAATGACCAATGTAAACCGCTGAATGTACATTGAGTGATTCTATCAGCATGATTAGGTCTTCAGCAAAACCATATAGCGATTGATGGCGTAATGGATCAAACACTTCAGTTGTTTTAGCGGTAGCACCAGCAAAATCAAGCATAATAACCTGGTATCCCTCATCCAACAACATCTTTATTTGAGGTTTCCAGCAGGTTTGATCTGTACCAAAGCCGTGTCCTAAGACGATGGTTTTATCACTGTGCCCCCACTGAGTTACATCAAAGGAATGAATCAAGTTCCTCATCTGAAATCTCCGGAAGTTAATTATTATTAAATAACCACATGAATTGCATGGAAATATAGAAGTAACATTTAACTAAAGTATAATTAATAGAGACAGATGAGTATGAAAAAATTGCCCGAAATATTCGTTTTTTCTCTAAGTGTATGAAGAAATTTGGTTCTGTGATGAATGTGGAATATTTACTATTACATGGAATAGTCGCTCATTAGCCAGCGCTACGAGTTGGCATCTATCTTGTTGTTATTTACCGGATATAAATCATAATTTTATACTATAACATAATGATTTATATAGTTTATTTTTCATGAATAGCAGTGATATGAAAAGGAATTTATATGCGTTGTGTACTTACTGATGAACAATTGTTGAAGTTGTTACACGATGATGTCCCGTTTGGCGATCTCACTACAGAGTTATTGCTGGCACCAAATAAACCAGTCCAAATTATTTTTACTGCTCGGCAAGATATGACGGTCTGCTGTATCGAAGAGGCTGCCCGGCTATTTCATTTATGTGGAGCAGAATGTGAATTATCAGTTTCTTCGGGCGATCGTGTAATTAAAGGCGCCTTATTATTAAAAGCGAACGGAAGTTCTGATGCGATATTTGCAGCTTGGAAAGTCACGCAGATCTTAGTTGAGTGGGCGAGTGGTATCGCGAGCGCAACTCGTACATTAGTCGATGCTGCGGGTCATGTACCTGTGGCGTGCACGCGAAAACAGAGTCCGGGTACTAAGGCTTTGTCAGTAAAAGCGGTTAAAGCTGGCGGGGGAGTCATGCATCGGTTGGGGTTATCAGAAACGATTTTACTATTTGCGGAACATCGGCAATTTTTAACGGAATCCCCAGAAGTTATTTTGCAGCAATTAAAAATCAAAGCACCAGAGCATCGGCGGGTTGTCGAAGTGCACGACTTGAATGATGCGAAAAATTGGGCCTTAGCGGGTGCAGAAGTGTTGCAAATGGATAAATTTTCTTTAGCTGATGTGCGTGCTTGCCATACTTATTGTCAAGAAAATAACTTACCAGTGATTCTTGCGGTTGCCGGAGGCGTGAATGCGAATAATGCTGCAGATTATGTTTCTGCAGGTGCGGGCTTATTGGTGACATCTGCGCCGTATCATGCGGAACCGAAAGATGTGCAAGTTACTTTTTCTGCACTGAAATAAAAGGTATATAGATCTCAAACCACGGGTGGTGTTTGTGATTCATATGATTCTATTTATTGCATTAAAACGTAAAACTGTGGTGATTTAAGCTTTAGCTAAGTTTTATTCGGTAGTCTGTTGTCGTGCTTTGATTATCGAATGGAATAGATGGTGGAACTTTTTAACCAAACTTTATTTTTACTCATAAATGCTGATATTCAGCCTAATGCGCTGATTGTAATGTTGGCTAAATTGATGGCCGACTTGCCAATCTGGCTAGTTCCATCGTTGCTCATTATCGGCTGGTTAAGAGGTGATAACGCTATTCGACAAGGATTTTTAGCAGCGGCTTTAACTGCTGTTATTGCATTATCAGTCAACCAAATCATTGGTTTTTTCTGGCAACATCCACGTCCATTTATGATGGGGCTGGGACATACATTGATCTCGCATGTTGCTGACTCATCATTTCCTAGTGACCACATGACGTTGATTTGTGCTGTGGCTTTTTCATTGCTGTGGCATCCGGCATTACGCAAACTGGGCTGCATGTTGTTATGTCTTTCTTTGCCAGTTGCCTGGGCAAGAATATACCTAGGCGTGCATTTCCCGCTCGACATGATAGGCGCAATGTTAGTGACAGCGTCATGTGCATGGTTAATTCAGTATCAGCAAAAAATGCTCATTGAACCTGTGTTTAAAATTGTCTCATCGCTGTATGAATGGGTGTTTTCTCCCGCTATTCAACGCGGTTGGTTGAAATAAAATTGCGCCATTCCCTCTATTTGTTTAGGCTAAATCAAGCACTGATATTGGGAATGAAAAATGTCTTATGTATTAATAGCTTGTGACATGGATGAAACACTCTTAAATGATCAACATGAAATTTGTCAAAGAAACGTTGATGCGATCATAAGAGCTAAAAAAGAATTTGGCGTCAAATTTGTTCCCGCGACAGGTCGAGGCTATCTGTCTATTCAGCACAACTTAAAAACACTCGGTTTATATGATGAAGCTAATGAGTATGTGCTCTCTTTCAATGGTGGTGCTTTAACTGAAAACAGAGGCAATAATCTAATTCAATTTAAAGGCTTAGACTTTCTGAAAATGAAGGAGATTTTTGAATACGGCCTTGATAAAGATGTCTGCATTCGTGTTTATACCAAAGATCAGATTTTTGTTTTTAATCTCTCAGAATCAGAAGCTATAAGGATCAATAGCCTCAAAGTGCCCTGCAACATTATGAGCGAAAATAACGTCGACTTTTTGGCCGATGAACCAATAGCCAAGATATTATATCAGAACCTTGATATCCCATATCTGAAAGAGCTTAAACATAATATGAAATCAATTACTGATGGTCATTGCAGTGTCACTTACTCTTCAAATAGATATATGGAATTTAATGCGTTAGGTGTTGATAAAGGGCAGGGGCTTTGTGATTTAGTAAATATATTGGGTTTGGATATCAAAGACACCATTGCCGTTGGTGATAACTATAATGACTTAGCAATGCTTAAAGTGGCTGGTTTATCCGTCGCAGCGCAGAACGCAACTCAAGATATAAAAGCCGTGTGTGATTACACGACCAAAGCGGATAACAATGAGGGTGTCATTGCTGAGTTAATCGAGAAATTTATATTTAACCAATGAGTGATTTTGTCTTCATTTGTAGCCGTTGCATGTCTAATGAATCAGTTTTTTGTAACAAAAGACATAAATAGGTTTAAAATCACCAGATTAGGCGCAAAACGAATGGATTGTCATGGCTGACATTTGGTTACATCGAAAACAAGAGTTAATTAGAGTCATTAATCAGGTGACTGATACTGATTATGACGATTTAGATATGTCAGTTGTGCTGAATGTTTTATGGACTGTTGATGATGAAGAGCGTGTCTATTTAAATTCAGCGTTAAAAAGTATGATCTCCGGTAGTTTTGATGATTTAAACTACTCAAGATCTTTTCTTGAGCAGCTCGATCTGATTTGTGGCGTTCCAATCGTAGTAGCCGATGATGATGAAGAAAGCGATCATGAAGAAGATCATGATATAGAAGAGGTTGAATCTGAAGATGAGTTCATTGAAGAAAAAACACCTAATTCGGCTCATAGTTGGTTGATTTGTTTTGTTTCATTAAGTGTAGTTTTACTATCTTTATATCTAAATAAAGATAGTTTTAATAAAGACGCAATGTTGGGAATACTGCCGAAATGGCCTTATTTTTGGGCTGAATTCGCACTCATTACCGCTGGGTTAATTTCTGTTGCCTATATTACTAAATCAATAGTTAATAGTATTGCTGAGTATGTGGCTACTATTGGTTATTTATTGCTATTTATGCCATTACTTTGTGTATTAAAGGGGTTTACCTTTAGTTCATCTCTGTGGTTATATTCCTGTGTTGTTTTATCAATCGTATTTATGACAACCCTGAGTCGTATTTGTAGTCGAAAAACTGTCGGGCAAGACTAAAATCTCTATCCCCAATAGGGGAAACATTTAAGTGTTTCCCCTATTGAATGCACAAAAATAGTGGTTCAGCGACTATTAAAAAAGTTGTTCTACCAACAACAGTAACGCGATCACTATCATTGCTAATCCGGATATTTGACTGACATATTGTGCGGCTTTTGGGCGTGTGCGTAATACCGTCTGAGCACAAAAACCAACTAAAAAATAGACCGTACCACAGCTTAATATATGCATTACACCTAATGCGATAATTTGAACTGGAATAGACCATGAACCTGTTGGGTCGGTAAATTGTGGTAATAATGCAAGAAATAACAGGAATACTTTGGGATTCAACCCGCTCACACAAGCGCCTTTGATTGTCCAATGACGCCAGGAGTTACTTTCCTGAACCTGGCCGGCGTTTGGCACAGATGGATGAGTAAACATGTTGAAGCCAAGCCACAATAAATAGGTTGCCCCGATCACGGTTAAGACAGTAAGTGCAACGGGGTTGCTTGCCACCAAAGCACCGATCCCTGCAGCAACAAGCATGATCGCTACAAAATGCCCCAGCAATAATCCAGATACCGCAGGTATCACCACTCGTCCTTGCATACCTGCTGAAATTGCATAAGCCCAATCCATGCCAGGGGTGATCACAAACAGAATGGAAACTGCCCAGAATGCAGCGAATAAGCCGATCGCCATATCTTTACCTCTTGCTACTCTTTTTCTATGAAGAAGGAAATTCCAATCCTCAGCCAATATTGGAAATAATATTCCTAAGGCATTAGAATGTGCTCTCAAATGCTTGCTATAAAATAGATTAGATTAGAAGGATTTTCTAAATGGATAACATTGATCGCAAGATCCTTGCTGAACTTCAATCTGATGGACGACTTTCAGTTACTGACTTGGCTGATCGCATTGGGCTCAGTTTGTCACCCTGTCATCGACGGGTTAGAGCTCTGGAACAATCGGGTGTGATCCGCGGTTACAGAGCACAGCTTGATCCGGCTAATCTGGGTTTTAGTTTTTCAGCGCTTGTTTTTGTTACGCTTCGTGAAGGAGATCGACAGGCTGTTGAAGCGTTTGAAACAGCCGTTAAAGACGTACCACAAATTATTCAGGCACAACGTCTGTTCGGTGATCCAGACTATTTGCTTCATGTTGTCTCCCGTGATCTGTCAGCGTTTCAACTGCTATACGATGAGCAACTTTCTGCGTTGCCGAGTGTTCAGCGTCTCACTTCTACGTTGGTAATGAAAAATGTCGTGCAGGATCGACCGCTGCCACTGTGAATAGTGGGAAGGTATTGGGTTCACTTGGCCAAGTTTGCTCAAAAATCAGAACATGAATTTAAGTGTTAAGAATTACAATTTGTTTAAATAATTGCTCAATCCCAGAATTTCCCGATTAAATGGAATTATCACTGCTCGCGCATTCGGCAATGTTCCTTCACCAAATGGTTGTGTAATGTTTAGCGTTGTAAGAGCACTTAGACCGGACACAACAACAATCGAAAAACGAGCATTATCAGGGTTTTCAAAAGAAAATATTATCCCGCTTTCTGGGTGAGCATAAATTTTATCGCGAGCTTGGAATGATCGTAGTCCAAAATTTATAGGAAAATTGTTTTTTAACTTGTTTATCAGAAGATTGCTATCTGGCCGACCTATTAATATCAAGTGATTCGATTTAATATCATTTTCGCTGAGTTCAGTATCAGCCTTTATCGGTGGTGCGATATTGTGTTTGCGCCGCTTCAATGCCTGTTGAAGAACATTAGCCGCCTCTCGATTTGCTAACTCTTCATCTTTTGTTCCAAAAACAATAATGGTATTTTCAATTTCCGCATCAAATGAAAAAATTGTATATGGTGGTGCAGTCAACACATTTTCTGTGTCGGTATTAGTCATTTTTATTTGTGGAATGTCGGTGTTGTTTAGCCACAAATTGAAAAATTCAGAAAGATCTTTTCGAGTTTGGCTTTGTAAAAAATTCTGAAATTGAGTTGCACTGATTTCATGAAGCGAATTTTTTGTGCCAAATTTATCCATTAATACATCAAATTCATCATTTCCTAACTGACTGCGTAAGGCATACAACAGTAAAACACCTTTACCAGTTACAATGTCATACCATTTAGCATTTCTGAGATTGATTTTTGTGCTATTAAGCGGGAAATCATTACCAGCTCGGGCTGCAAGTTCATACATGGAGCGATAGTAAAATAACTTATTAATAATCAAATCGCGATCTGCTGGTTTTAATTGCTGATTCTTGTTTTGCTTCTGTAATGCTTTTTCATAGGCCACAATTCGTTCGAGGTTGGCAAATGCCGTCGTTAGCCAGATATCTGCGTCTGATTGAGGTAACAACGTTCCACGCCATGCTGGCTGCGTATCGGAAACGACTTTGTTTTTCACGGGCGAAGACATAACCGAATTATTCGGGTTGTGAAGGTCCACCGCGGCTAGCTTGTGCGGGTTATTTTTTGCTGGCGGTTCAGAGTTCAGGATTTGCCAAGGGTTGCTGATTAATGGCTTAATCGCAGGGAAATCTTGCTGTTCTTTTGTTGAAGGATATCGGACGACACCCAACGGAGGCCCATACGTTGCCCAAGTTTGTAAGCGAGTCGCTAAATCAGAGGTGGTGTATTTTGCATCGACGGAAGTTGATAAAACAATTTCAGGTGTTGTCAGGAGTTTTTTTGCAAATTCGCCATCAATTTGGCCTTTATGTTGATCGTACATACGTAACCAAATGGCATCTCTGGGATCGGTTCTAAAGGCTGCGATCGATGAAGGTCTGGCGATTGCACTAGGAACAGTTTCTAAACGAATATCTCTGTCTTTGGTGTTATTGTTGCTCCAATAGAATCCTTCAGCGCCCGCAATCCATTCCTTTTGGCTACTGCGGTATAATTTACTTCGGTGAGTACCAAGCTCTAGTAATGCAATTTCATTTTTATGGATATCCGCTAATATCCATTCTGTGCTCGATAATCCGTTATTATTTTTTCGTAAAATATCTGCCGCTTGTTCAATAGTTTCTGCATATTGTTCGGCTTCACGTGTTCTGGCTGCTAAAGGGATCCCTTTTGGATTAAAGCCAGTTTGTTCTACGGTGGTTTCACTCATCAAGATACCGGCATCATTAATAGAGTAATCCATGCCGCTTTGTATATTGCCAGGCGTCGTTTGCATAACAAACCGGTGGCCTTTACTGGGTTTTATATCCAACCATACGTTATAAAAATTGGCGGGATATAACGCAAACATAGTGAGGTGCCCAAAAACTATTTTTCCATCTTTAGTTGCCGGGCCAACCGCGGCAAATGCATTACATCGCACTGGGCCTTGAAAGGCTTTTCTACTACTTGAATTTAGTGCTGTAAATTGTGTGGAAAGATGGTGTTGAGTTGTTAATGTTGAGGGTGTTGCTGTTATTGCAGTATCAAAAGTATGTAGTTCATTAGCGAGATTAAGTGCTGCAATATCAATTATGTCGAGCGGTCGGCGATTAAACCTTGCTCCTGCGGCACTGGCACCATCAGCAATGCCTTTCATTTCATCTAATTGTTCTTGATTGAAACCATGCAGGAAGAACCTTTTAACCAGATTACGTGTGGTTTTCCACGCTTTGACTGGTGATTTAGGGTCGGTAAATGAGGCAAGTGCTTGGGTGTAACGAGCTATTTCCGGTGCTAAAAGCCGACCATGTTGTATGCCTCGCTCATAAGGTTCACCTTCAATATGAACCACAATCCAGCCTGCATTTGGGTAACGATATCCTTGCTCCCATCGCTGTACAGAATATGGATCTGGGTGATACTCAGATGCTTCAAGATAATTGTTATACAAACAAAACAGTGTAAGAACAGCAATCGTTAGCAGTCTCATATTATATCCATATCAGCTGTTATTGATTATATGAAGCAAGTTATATGTTATTCGAGTATATGTGGTCGGAGGGTATTTAGACCTGTTTTATCTTGATTTACAAAACATTTTTGAAAAAACTATTTGATGATTGTTGCCATGTCACTTGATAATAAGATCGTTTCAATCTCTTCTGTAATATCTTCCTGTCGTTGGGTGTTATAAGCAAATTTGAGACGCAGCTTGTCTTCATCCAATCGTTGTAATGCACGATCCATATGAATTTGGCGTTGGCGATTTTCAGCCATCAGTGAACTGTAGAGTACCTCATTGAGCACTGCATAAAGATAATGATCTGTTAGGCTTTGTAGGAGTTCTTCCGGCAAAATATTTAACTCTGCAGGATATGCCTTCATCTTTACTGGCTCCGGTAAATTGCTTAGCGGCAGCAGGTGACGTGAACGGATAATATCGGATGTATCGCAGTGATAGAGCACTGAAATCCCGCAACTTGGTATTTGTTCCTGAGCGAGCAATGAGTTTAATTGCTGAGTTAGCTGTAACAGGACATTGGGTATTTCATCGCTAACAATTGCGCCCGGTAGAAGACTTATTGTTGGATCATGTTCGTCTATTCGATTAGCCAATCGTCGCCCGACGATGAGCCAGGAGACGGGCTTGGTCTGTTGCAAAGAGATAGTGTTCATTTCGACCAGCAATGTCTCATTAAAATCGCCGCAAAAACTTTGTTCTGAACCGATGACGATATAGATCATTCGCTCTACGGTTGGACTATTCGCCAGTGTTCTGTGCGTGGCAAAAAATTCAGCCGCTGTTTGTTCAATACTGGTTACCATACGTTGCTGGCAGATAATAAAATCCATCAGTATGCGTATTTCCATGAGGGCTAACCCTTTCATCGCGGACATGATCCCCGCAATGTCAGATAATGCATCAAGCTTTTTATTAATTTCCCGTCGGCGGCTCATGATTTATTTCCAGCATCCAGCTTTCAATGAGCCTGCGCCAACTATCACGGGTTTCCTGCAATTCAGGGCTGTTTTCTGCAACTTTCTGTAAGAGTTGTGCGAATACAGTGGTTATCTTGCTGGTATCAAAGTGATCTAAAAAACCTTCGTTATAGGCAACAAGCCAAGCCATGTGCTGCTCTGGGGATAGCGGCGACAAGCGCTCTTGTTTAAGCAATTCTCTTAATAGCCGCCCACGCCGGATTTTTACTTCCACACCCGCTTCCAGGCGGGCACCAAAACGTGTGAATACTTCGAGTTCCAGAAATTGCAGGTAATCCAATTTCATTCGGCCTGCTTCGACTTTAATCACGGGTAATTGAGCCTTACCGCCAATGCGTGAGACGGAGCGGGTAATGTCAATCGCGGGCAGAAAGCCTCGCGCATACAATGAGGTGTCGAGATATATCTGACCATCCGTGATCGAAATTAAATTGGTTGGAATGTAAGCGGCTATTTCTCCTTGTTCGGTTTCCACTATAGGGAGCGCGGTCATGCTGCCGCCACCAAAATGTGAGGCGAGGGCAGTTGAACGTTCCAACAAGCGAGAATGAAGATAAAAAATATCCCCAGGATATGCTTCTCGGCCCGGAGGCCGTCTTAGCAGTAAGGATAACTCTCGGTAAGCCCGTGCATGTGTGGTCAGATCATCATAAACGATCAGTACATCCCGACCAGACCACATCCATTCCTCAGCCAGCGTGCATCCCGCAAAAGGGGCAAGAAATTTAAGCCCTGGGGTTGTAGTGGCTTCAGCTACGACTACGCAAGTAATATCAAGCACTCCAGCCTGTCGTAAAGTCTCTATGGTGGCGACAACGGATGAGCGCTTTTGGCTGATTAATACATAAACGCAGAGTACATTACGCCCTTTTTGCGCAATGATGGTATCGATTGCCAGCGAGCTTTTTCCTGTTCCGGCATCACCAATAATCAGCTGCCGTTGCCCTTTACCAATAGGGATCATGGTATCTACCATTTTGATACCACTGAGTAATGGTCGTGCAACAAAATCTCTGGCTGGGATCGGCGGTGAAGAAACCTCTAATAAACGGCGACGACTAAATAGAGGCGGTGCTCTGCCATCTAAAGGGCGCCCTAGCGGATCAACAACTCGACCGAGAAAATCATTACCCACACCAATATCCAGCCGATGCCCAGTCAGATGAGCGGATGTTCCCGCAACTAAACTATCGTTCTGACTGAGTAATATGGCGCCGATACGTTTTCGGCCTAAATAGAATACTTGTGCTTCACTTCCGTTTTCGAAGCGCAGAATTTCATCCATGGCCGCTGAAGGTAACCCTTCAACCCAGACAATACCATCACCAATCGCAGCAACTTTACCAATCTCACTGATCCGTAGTTGCGGACGATATATATCAAATTGCTGATGTCTATTGAGGCCTGCATTCAGGCCTGACAAATCACTGTCCAAAGCCAGATGCCTCCGCATAAACGCTCAATTCTCCAGCAAGACTTAAATCTAGCTGCCATGCGCCGAGAGAGATTCTTAAGCCCGCCAGCAAATTTGCATCTTGTATATATTCGAGCTGACTATGGAGTTCAAGTTGATCATCAATGACTGTGCTGATCTGTTTTCTTTGCGCAACAGATAGAGGGTAAGCGCTTGTAACTACGCCATTTCCATGGCCATCCAAGCCAATCTGAATCAGCCTAGATTGCTCTGCTGGTATTACTTTGATCTCTTCAATAAAGAGTTCAATAAGACGGGCCTCCAGTTCAGGGCTGGCCAGTTTAGCTAAGAGTTTGCTGGCGAATTGACGTGCTTGCAAATTGCATTCGGCGGCTAACTCTTGTCTCAAAACTTCCTGTCGATGGGTTTCTTGAGCTACATTTCGTTCCCGTTCTACAAGTAGTTCTTTATTGAGCGATTCCATTTGTCGCTGACGCTCTGCTGCTATTTCGGTGGCAAAGAGGGCTCGGGCTGTCGTTTTTTCTTGTTCCCAATCGGCAAGGCGGCTTTCATATTGCGTTTTCAATGCTGACGCGCTGTTCTCTTTTCCCTGCGCTTCACGCAATGTACGCTCCACTCCGGCGCGACGTTCAGCCAACGTGGTTAATACTGGCTGATAGAGAAATCGTTTTAATATCCATACCAATGCTAAGAAGTTGATAATTTCAAGAACAAAGGTCGACCAGTCAAATGCCATGACTACCTCCTATTTCAACAGGTATTCAAGCAGTGGGTTACGGAACAGAATGATCAGCACAATAACCAGTACATAAATTGCCAGCGACTCAATCATGGCAAGACCAATAAACAGCGTTCGGCTGATTGATTTTTCTGCTTCCGGCTGGCGAGCTAACGCTTCCAACGCTTGTGTAATTGCCCGGCCCATGGCAATAGCGGGAAAGATGATGCCAATTGCGATAGCCAGTGCCGCAGCAACTGTCGAGATCAGCACAAATAAATGCATGTCACTCATGTTTTATCTCCTTTATTGTTTGGTGGTGATGCTTCCTGAATAGCGTCAGTTTCGTGGGATTGCATGCCACCAGCGATATAAATCAGCGCTAGCGTGCCGAAGATATAAGCCTGAACCAGAGCTTCGACGATATGCAGCATCAGAACAGGAACGGGCACCAACAGCCCAGCAACCATCAACACCAATAATGCCGCCATTTCTAAGCTCATAATGTTGCCGAAGAGACGCATAGCCAGCGCAATTGTGCGTGATAATTCTCCCAGCAGATGGAAGGGTAATAATATGGGGCTGGGAGTTAGGTAATGTGCAAGATACCGTTTCAGACCAGAGGTGCGAATGCCGTACCAATGCACAGAAAGAAAAACTAAAATTGCCAGTGCAGCAGTAGTTGATAGATC
Organism: uncultured Tolumonas sp.; assembly: GCF_963556105.2. Lineage (NCBI taxonomy): Bacteria > Pseudomonadati > Pseudomonadota > Gammaproteobacteria > Aeromonadales > Aeromonadaceae > Tolumonas > uncultured Tolumonas sp. Next base: position 2,218,134 of record NZ_OY829944.1, on the reverse strand, counting down.
ACCGGTTGGCGAATGCAGTTCAGGAATGAGGCCTGTTAGGTTGGCCGCTGCAATGAATAACCAGAGAGTGCCAATAAATGGCAATAACAAAGTAGCTTTGCTTGGTAACACTTCGTCGATGGCAGTTTCAATAGACTGAATAATACCTTCCAGTGCTGTTTGTATTAAACCGGGTTCATTGACAGACAGATGTCTCGTTGCTAGCCAACAACTCAGTGCGAAAAACAGTAAGAGGCCCCAAGTCGTCACCACTGTTGAGGTGATATGAAAGATACCCAGACTGAAAATGATCATTTCTCCGTTCATTACCAATACTTCCTGATAAAGAAATAAACATTGAACACCCCAACCGCGATGCCAAGAATGATCAGGTTGACCGTCCATCTGACGGTGTAACCTTCGCCTTGGCTATCAATCCAGCTACCTAAATAAGCACCTACTAATAACGGAACGAGAAACAACACCGACAAACTGCCCAAAAATATCGTATGAACTAAAATGGAACGACGGCCTCGTTCTGCTTCTTTAAACCGTTTACTGTCTCGATCTACATCTTGTTGCCATCGTTTATTGTTCATGATGACCACCGATCTAACTGGCGCAAACGCCGAAACAACTCTTGCTCCAGCTGCTGCAGATTGTGTTTGACGTGACTAAGGGCTTTTTCTTCCTCGGCTAATTGCCCAGTGAGTAACCCGGCTATACGTTCATGATCTTGATGGTAAAGGTAGTAACGACTATTGATGGTGAGCTGGTTATCTGCAAAATGCAGTACGGCACCAGGGCAGGCCAAGTAATACCAAACTCCAGTAGTCGTCCGAAAACGGGAAAGACCGTATTCGAGAACAGTGATCAATGCGATTCTGCCGGGTTGTATACCAAAACTACCGGACGGATCTCTGCCTATAAAGCTGGCGACATCAGCGATGGTTTCGTTTTTTGTCGCACTTTGTAAATATAAGGTGATCAGGCTCATATCCCATCCCTCATACCGCCGCGCATATAGCAACGTTCTTCAGGAAGATCATCATATTTACCACTTATAAAATCTTCACAATCCTTCAAGGTGGTTTCTAGCGGTACGGATATGCCAGCAATCCCCGTATGTTCTGCAACAACAAAAAACGGTTGTGTCAGATACCGCTCAAGTAGTCGAGCACGAAGTACAGTCTGGCGATCGACTTCCGATAATGCCTCTAACCCCAGCATGGCAATAATGTCTTCCAGTTCCCGATAACGAGCCAAATGCTCACGAACTGTTTGTGCTACTCGGGAATGGCGTTCACCCACAGTGACTCGATCCATCATGCGACTGCCGGATGCGAGAGGGTCAACAGCAGGGTAAATGCCTTTTGCGGCCTGATTACGCGAAAGAATAACGGTAGTATCAAGATGAGCTAAGATGGCTCCTACTGCGGGATCAGTCATATCATCAGCAGGAACGTATACAGCCTCCACAGCGGTAATGCTGCCGCTGTGATTCGACGAGATCCGTTCTTGTAATTCCGCAACTTCAGACAGAAGCGTTGGTTGATAACCCACAGTGGCGGGCATGCGGCCAAGTAATCCGGAGAGTTCGCTGCCTGCCTGCACAAAACGAAATGCGTTATCCATCAGGAATAAGACTTCTTTCGCTACATGATCGCGCAGATATTCGGCATAGGTCAGGGCTGATAAACCAATCCGGAAACGTACGCCCGGCGATTCATCCATTTGACCAAAAACCATCAAGGTTCGAGGCATGACACCTGAATCTTGCATGTCATGCCAAAGCTCATGACCTTCCCGAATGCGTTCGCCGACGCCGGCAAATACCGAGGCACCATGATGCAGGCGAATAATGGCATTCATGAATTCCATGATCAGCACTGTTTTTCCCACACCGGCGCCGCCAAACAAGCCGGTTTTTCCGCCTCTGACAAATGGGCATAACAGGTCGATCACTTTGATCCCTGTTCGCAGCACTTCGCTGGTATTTTCAGCCTCAGAGAGAGGCGATGGTGTAGTAACAATTGGGCGATATTCTTGCGTATTAAGCGGTGGCCCTCCATCAAGAGGGTTACCAAAAATATCTAACAAGCGGCCCAGACAAGCGGCTGTAACCGGAATTTGTAATGGCCCGCCAGTATCAAATACCGGCATCAAGCGGCGTAAACCACTGGTGCGGTGTAATGCGATAGCGCGGACTCGGGATTCATCAAGATGTCGATGGACTTCAAAAATATAGCGTTCATTGTCCAAGCAGACATACAAGGCCTGATGTAGTGGTGGGAGACGATTACAGAAAATATCGATTACCGGGCCGTGTACTTCTTCGATCACACCTAATGCTGGATGCACAGGAATAGGGCATAATAAAGGTATTGCGGAAGAACGGTCGGAAATATCCATTTCATCACCTGTCAAACCACTTTACCTGGCAGTTTTCATTACGCCCCAGAGCATCTCATCAACATAAAGCTGTTGATATTGAGCACGGTCATGTCAGGTGCTTAGTAAACAATGATATAGGTTAATGAAACTATAGTTCATCACTGAAATACACGCATGTAATTAGACAAAGGTTGATGCTGAAGATAGAAACTTCTATTCATCATCATTACCAAATTTCTAATAATGGATAGCGTTTTGTTGTCCCGATCTTGCGCACAAAGGATTTGCATGAATCTTGCGGCTCGCGTTTTTTTATCTTGAGTAATTTTCTTGTCATTTTTTTGTCATAAAAACTTAATTTTGTATACTCCGTCACATGAATAAAGGCCCCGACCTAGTGCTTCTTAGCATAAGCTGAGCGTGTTTTTACAGCCTGCATGACGGGAGCTCGCAGCAGTTCTTCCCGTAGGGGTGTGGTTGCATGGCAGCCATGAATATCGTTCACATTCCATCCAGAAAATCAGATGAATTTTATAAATTTAACGTTACGACAGGCTGTCTCATATTCCCGTGTGCAGGGATTTTTGAGCTGGAACTCAGGAATTTTATTTCTGTTGGCTTTGCTGATTAATATCTCGCTTGGCTATGAATTGCACGCGCTCGATGCGGTGGGCTTTTTTTGCTTTTTGTGTTTGCTGGAAAGACTGTCTCGGCGAGCATTTAAATATATGCTGATTGTCAGCTCTTTGCTGGCTGCCGGCTATTTTCCGTTTGGTCGTACTTACGGAGCCCCGAACTTCAATAGCATTCTTTCGCTTTATTCCTCGAATCCTGAAGAGGCTGGCGAGATATTGCGCGTTTTCCCTCTTTGGTACTATCTGGTTTCCTTAGGCATTCTAGGGTTTGCTACGCTGGTGCTACAAAGCCCGGCTCGGGTTTTCCCACGTTGGTCGGGTCATCACTCTTCGTTGCTAACGGTATTCTTATCTATTTCGCTAGTCGCACCGTTGAATGTTTTTTATACCGAAGGCACATTTTCTTTGTTGAATATCAGCTATCCGGTATTCAGTTTTGTAAAAGACCTGACTTTAATTAACATGACCGTGAATGCAGAACACCAGCGTTTGCAGGAACTGGCTACTTTGCAGGACAACTGGCATGTAGTTGCAGCAAAACCTACGCATCAGGTGTATGTCGTCGTTATCGGTGAAAGTGCGCGGCGTGATGCCTTGGGAGCGTTTGGTGGTCATTGGGATAACACGCCATTCATGAGCCATGCAAATGGCGTATTGTTCCAGAATTATCTGTCTGCGGCTTCATCAACCCAGCAATCTTTAGGGCTTACGTTGACACTAGTGGGTAAGGACGAGCAACCACAGTATCAGAACAATATCGTGACACTGGCGAAACGGGCTGGATTTCACACCTACTGGTTCTCTAACCAAGGACAACTGGGGCATTACGATACTGCAATTGCTAGCATCGCTAAGCGGGCAGATAACGTTCAGTTCCTGAAAAACGGTAATTTCATTTCTCAAGATACTCAGGATATGGATCTTTTGAAATTTACTGATGCTGCGTTGAACGAAAACTCGGCAGCGCCGAAGCTAATTGTTTATCATCTGATGGGGTCTCATCCGAAAGCTTGCGAACGTACACACAATAAATATGAAACGTTTGTTGATAACAAGGAGGTCTCTTGTTACCTGTACAGCATTACGCAGACGGATAATTTCCTAGCCTCACTGCACCAACAGCTGCAAGACAGTGGCAAAAGTTTTTCGATGATCTATTTTTCCGATCATGGTTTAGCTTTTAAAGAGCGTGGTTCAAAGTCTGAATATTTGTCACATAACGACCAGTTTCGACAAAACTATCAAGTGCCGATGTTTATTACCTCCAGTGAAGAAACTCGCCATCGGGTAGTTAAGGCAGTGCGTTCAGCTAACGATTTTATGTCATTATTTGCTGAATGGAGTGGGATCCGTAGCCGTGAGGTTGTGCCGAAATATCACTTTATTTCAGAACAGCTGGCTCCGCCCGCCTATGTCACCAACTTCACCCCGAGTCGGATCGATTACTATAAATTACCGCAGGATCCTTTTATTTCTCATTCTAAAATACCTTCTCAGACTGCGCTGCGTTAAACCTGTTGCTTGGCACCAGATCGGTGCCAAGCATGCCTATGCATCCCGTATTTTTAACTAAGTATTGAAGCCCTCAGATAATGGCTTTAACCCACATATCAAAAAGCGTAATTCAATTAACTTGACCACCACATAGATAAAAATCACGATTCTCCTATCCAATTTAATGTTATATAAAACCAAAGAGCAGAGCTAAAAAAGCGAGAGTGAAATGGAAAGGCTGGAATGCGACCGGATGTTTGTAGCTGTCATGGAGATTGGTAGTTTTTCCGGTGCAGCTCAACGGCTGGGCATGAGCGGTGGTCAAGCCTCAAAGTTAATATCAAAGTTAGAGCGCGATCTAGGTGTGCAACTGTTTAAGCGGAGCACCCGCTCACTATCGCCGACGGATGTCGGTTTAGCCTATTTTGAAAAAGTGAAAACCTTATTAGATGGTTATGATGCATTAAACGATTCGGTAAAAAATGTATCAGGTTCGCCATCAGGCCGGGTTCGACTTTCCGCGCCAGTTACTTTTGGTTCAATGCGCCTTTCTTCGCACTTGATTCGTTTTGCACAACATTATCAGCAGATAGATTTAGATGTCAGTTTTTCAGACCGGCTGGTGAATGTGGTTGATGAGGGGTTTGATCTCGCACTGCGTATCGGAAAACTAACAGATAGTAGCCTGATGGCACGAAAACTTTGTGACATTCGCACTATCATCCTCGCATCGCCGCAATATCTTAAAGAAATGGGTATTCCTGCTCACTGGGATGAGTTGTCTCAGCACGAATGTATTGTGGATACCAATTTTCGCGATCCGTTCCACTGGTCATTTAAAGATGCCAAAGGGGTTATCCAGCAGTCACCAATTAGCGGTCGATTACGATTTTCGAACGCGGAGGTCTGTCTTCAGGCGGCTTGTGCAGACCTCGGTATCGCCAATCTACCGACCTTTGTTGCTGCTGATGCACTCAGAGAGAAACGAGTCGTACCCATATTAACTGCCTATGAGCCTGACCCATTGGGCCTGTATGTGCTTTATCCTGCGGCAAAACATCTGGCCAGAAAATCCCGTACGGTGATCGATTTTCTGGCAACAGCATTTTCTGGTGATGTTGTGTGGGATACCGGTTGGTGATTATTTCCAAAATGGAAATAAATATCCCTTTTTTAGTGGGGTAATCAGCGAGTAAATATTAAGATACCTTATCTCTCATCAACAACAGAGAGGTAAACATCATGATCGATACTCGCACTGCACCTTATGCTGCATTTATTCTACGCATTTCTTTAGGCGTTCTATTTCTGGCTCACTTCGGCCTTAAATTTTTTGTGTTTACACCAGCAGGAACCGCTCAATTCTTCCAGTCACTTGGTTTGCCCGGCGCTTTGGCTTACCTGACAATGGTGGCAGAATTGCTTGGTGCTATCGCGCTGATCCTCGGGGTTTATACGCGATTTGTTGCTATTGCACTTATTCCAATCTTGTTGGGGGCTATTGTGACCGTACATTGGTCCGCCGGCTTTTTCTTCTCTAATGCCAACGGTGGCTGGGAATTCCCTGCTTTTTGGATCATAGGTTTGCTTGCTCTTGCCTTAGTGGGTGATGGTGCTTTCGCACTGAAACCGTCTATCGCTAAGAAATAATCGGACACTGATTATGTTAGTTAATGGAAAATGGACAGCCAATTGGGATCCGGTTCAGGCGACGGATAATAAAGGTGGTTTTGTTCGTCAGATATCCAGTTTTCGTCACTGGGTGACACCCGATGGAACTCCGGGTGTCACCGGTGAGGGTGGTTTCCAAGCTGAAGCTGATCGATACCATTTATATGTTGCACTGATTTGTCCTTGGGCATCCAGAACACTGATAGCTCGAAAGTTGAAGGGGTTAGAAGACATTATCAGCGTATCAGTCGTAGAACCTTGGATACTGGATCACGGCTGGCATTTTGGTGATTACCCGGGGGCAGATCGGGATGAGCTCAACCAGGCGGAATGGTTACATCAAATTTACACCAAGGCAGCCCCTAATTTTACAGGCCGAGCTACGGTGCCCGTTTTATGGGATAAAAAGACGCAAACCATCGTCAATAATGAATCTGCCGATATTATCCGTATGCTGAATAGTGGGTTTGGTTCGCTGGCATCATCTTCAATTGATTTATATCCCAATCAGCTGAAAGATGAAATTGATGAATTGAATGCTGATGTGTATGTGAAATTGAATAACGGTGTATATCGGGCTGGTTTTGCAACGACACAAGAGAGTTATCAAGAGGCTTTTCAAGATGTATTCAGCATGTTGAATACGCTTGAACAAAGACTTAATGATGATCGCCGTTTTCTTTGTGGTGATGTATTAACAGAAGCGGATATTCGTTTATTTGTCACGCTGATCCGATTTGATGTCGCATACCACGGGTTATTTAAATGTAACCTGCGTCAGTTAAGGGAATACCCTTTGCTTACGCGTTATGTAAAACAAATGTTAGACATACCGGGTATTCGCGAAACTGTGAATATTAACCATATCAAACAAGGTTACTATTCGATTAAGGCGCTGAATCCAAAAGGCATCGTGCCAGTAGGGCCTGATATGAGCGAATATGGCTTTTAAGGAAGCAAAGAGATGACAAAACAAGTCGTAATTTTATTGCATGGTGTTGGAAGTAACGGTGATGATTTGCAAACGCTGGCTCGCTATTGGTCGCATGAATTACCAGACACCGTATTTCTTTCTCCTAATGCGCCATTTCGTTTCGATCAAGGTTTTGGTTACCAGTGGTTTAGTGTTAATGGGATAACATCTGAAACACGTGCGGCACGTATTGGAGCTGCCCGTTCAGAGTTTGACGCGACCATTAATCGTCTTTTCAGTGAGCATGCCATTAACCCTGATCGTGATCGTGTGGTGTTTGTCGGTTTTTCCCAAGGCACCATTATGGCGTTAGATACGCTGGTTAGCGCTCGATTCCCACTGGCTGGTGTAGTGGCATATTCTGGTCGATTAGCATCACCAGAACCATTCATCAAATCGGAAATTGCTACGCCCGTGATTTTAATACATGGGAAAAATGATCCGGTGATCCCTTATACGGAAAGCGAAGCAGCTGCGAACAAGTTGATTGAACTTGGGTTTGACGTTAAAACTCATTATGAGTCTGGTGCCGTACATACCATCACAAATGCTGGCGTTGCTCTGGCTTTGACGTTTATTAAGCAATGTTTTTCATAAAAACAGCGATGTGATGAAAATAACGTTTATAAGTTGCCCTGTAGTTTTAATCAGAAACAATATCCGTTGTTTCTGATTTTTTTTGCTAAAAGATCACCTATAAATGCCGTAATACTGCATAAATAAGTCGCTTTTAAAGTTGAATATTTAGACATAAACAAAATGCTGTATGCATAATTTAATACAGAGAAAAAGCATCTCTATTTGCATTAAATATTCCTGATTATATAACTTTGTGTCGCAAAACTGATTGTCATCTTGCATTCCTGATGGCACACATTTGGTGCTAATTGTTGTTTTTTATTAGTCATTCATAAGCAAGAATCTTCTGCTTTATCGGTAAAAAAGAAAAATTATTATTTTTTGCATCTTTATGGACGAGTGTTGCACCAAAATGATCTAATTAAATATTAAGGCCCGTCGTGACGATCAATGAATGAATTTAAGTGATAATGAATAAAACAATACCTTAAAAAGCGATATTTGATTACTCATGCAAGTTGAGTTGTTAAATATACATAAACTTAAATCCTCTCTAGAAAATAAATAGCTAAATAAAATTGGCATACATCCTGCTTTGTTATGCAAGTCATTAGTTAAGTCAGTACCTGTTATTACCCTTCAATTAATAGAGAGTCACTTATTATGAATAAACTGCTCAAAGTTGCCTGTATGCTGGCCGCATCGACTGTATTTGCAGCAAATGCTCAAGACCTGCGCCTAGGTGTCGAACCGGGCTATGCGCCATTTGAAGTGAAAACACCGGAAGGAAAACTGGCTGGGTTTGATATCGATTTGGGTAATGAGCTTTGCAAACGTATTGCTGCTAATTGCACTTGGGTGGAAGGCGAATTTGACGGTTTAATTCCTTCACTAAAAGCAAAGAAAATTGATGCCATTCTCTCTTCGATGTCTATTACTGAACAGCGTCAGAAAGAGATTGATTTCACAGATAAAATGTATGGTACTCCAGCGCGATTAGTTGCTGCATCAGGCTCAAAACTACTGCCAACCGTAGGTGCATTGCAAGGCAAACACGTCGGTGTATTCCAAGGCACAACTGCTGAAACTTACGCGAAAGAGCTGTGGGCCACCAAAGGTATTGATGTGGTTTCTTATCAATCACAGGATCAAGTTTATGCAGATCTGGTTAACGGCCGTTTAGATGCCGCATTCCAGGATGCGGTGGCAGCAAACGAAGGGTTTATCAAACAGCCTCAAGGTAAAGGTTTTGCGTTCGCAGGCCCGGAAGTGACAGACGTTAAATATTTTGGCGTGGGTGCTGGTATCGGTTTACGTAAAGCCGACACTGCATTAAAAGCTCAATTGAATAAAGCACTGGCTGACATGATTAAAGATGGTACTTATGCAACCATCGCGAAAAAATATTTCGACTTCGATATCTATGGTAAATAAGTGTTTTAAGGCAGGAGTTTATCCTGCCTTATATCAGGAAAGTTATTATGCTGTATGGATATGGCGATATTATTCTTCAAGGCTCGTTAATTACCATCGAGCTGGCGCTTTTGTCAGTCATTGTTTCAATTGTTCTTGGGTTGGCTGGTGCAAGCGCTAAAATATTTGGCAACCGTTGGCTGTCAGCAATCACTGATATTTACACAACGTTGATTCGTGGTATTCCCGATTTAGTGTTAATGCTACTTATTTTTTATGGTTTGCAAATATCGCTGAATGAAATAACGGAATATATCGGTGTCAGTCAAATCAATATCGATCCATTTGTTGCTGGTGTGCTGACAATTGGTTTTATCTACGGTGCTTATTTTACCGAAACATTCCGTGGCGCTTTTATTATTGTGCCGAAAGGGCAAATTGAAGCAGCTGTTGCCTATGGTTTTTCACCTTGGCAAATATTTCGGATTATTTTATTTCCACAAATGATGCGCTTTGCCTTGCCTGGGATCGCAAATAACTGGCAAGTCACCTTAAAAGCAACGGCATTGGTTTCAATTATCGGTTTGGCTGATGTGGTTAAGGCTACCCAAAATGCGGGTAAAGGAACATATCACTTCTTCTTATTTACCATTGTTGCCGCTGCTGTTTATTTGTTGTTTACCACAATATCAAATCTGGTGTTGTTGTGGCTGGAACGTCGATATGAAGTCGGGCATCGGAAAGCATCATTATGATTGAGATATTAGAACGTTACGGCTCTGCATTCCTTTGGTCTGATGGTTACCATTTCACTGGCGTTGCAGTGACGATGTGGCTCTTGGTGATATCAGTCGTGAGCGGATTTTTCATCTCGATCCCGCTGGCGATTGCGCGCGTATCAACCCAAAAATGGTTATGGATGCCGGTTTGGATTTACTCCTACATTTTTCGTGGCACACCGCTTTATGTGCAGTTGCTGGTGCTTTATTCCGGCGTGTATACCTTAGATGCGGTACGCAATACTGATTTTCTGAATTGGTTTTTCCGCAGCGGCTATAACTGCACACTGCTGGCGTTGATATTGAATACCTGCGCTTACACCACTGAAATTTTTGCCGGTGCTATTCGGGGCATGAATTATGGCGAAGTTGAAGCCGCCAGAGCGTATGGTTTTTCGGGCTGGAAATTGTATCAATCGATCATTATTCCTTCGGCATTGCGTCGTGCTTTACCGACTTACAGCAATGAAGTGATCTTGATGTTGCACGCCACTTCACTGGCATTTACCGCCACCGTGCCTGATATTTTAAAAATAGCGCGTGACGTCAATGCAGCGACCTATAAATCGTTTCATGCATTCGGTTTAGCAGCGGTCATTTATCTGCTGATTTCATTTCTATTGGTTGCACTGTTTAAACGGGCAGAAAAGCACTGGTTGCGGCACTTAAAACCCGTTTCGTCTCACTGACAGAGAAAGAGAGTGATATGCAAAACTGTAAACTGGCAGTGAAAGAGCTGCATAAACAATATGGTGATCATCAGGTTATCAAAGGCGTTTCGTTACAGGCCAAAGCTGGTGATGTGATCAGTATCATCGGCTCGTCAGGGTCAGGTAAAAGCACATTTTTACGCTGCATGAACTTTTTGGAAAAACCAAGCGAAGGCTCAATTTACATTAATGGTAAAGAGATCCGCATGGTGCGAGATTTAGACGATCAATTGAAAGTGGTTGATCATAAGCAGTTGCAACTGTTACGCACCAAGTTGACGATGGTTTTCCAGCATTTCAATTTGTGGAATCACATGACGGTGCTGGAAAACGTCATGGCAGCACCAGTTCAGGTGTTAGGTATCAGCAAAGAAGAAGCGGAAGCGCGAGCGGTTACGTATCTGGAAAAAGTGGGCATTGATGAATTAGCCCGCAAAAAATACCCATCTCATCTTTCCGGCGGGCAGCAACAACGCGTGTCGATTGCGCGTGCATTAGCGATGGAGCCAGAAGTCCTTCTGTTTGACGAGCCGACATCGGCGCTTGATCCTGAATTGGTGGGGGAAGTGCTTAAGATCATGCAAAAGCTGGCCGAAGAGGGAAAAACCATGATCGTGGTAACGCATGAAATGGGGTTTGCCCGCCATGTGTCTAATCATGTCATCTTTCTGCACCAAGGTAAGATCGAAGAAGAGGGGCACCCTGATCAATTATTTGGTGGTCCGAAAAGTGAACGCTTAAAACAGTTTTTATCGGGTGCTTTGAAATAATTAATCAAATTTGTTAATTAACCATGCTGGTTAAAATGAAATTATGTTAAGTCAATTGCATATACAACCAAAATTTAAAATTGGTTTGTATATCATTCCACCTTGCTCGCTGTTTACAATAGGCTCCATTCAGGAGCCTATTATTCAGGCAAATAAATTGCTCGGTGAGGAAAGGTATCAGTTTATTTATATCTCCGATCAGGCGGATAAAATAATTCACCTCAATGAAAGCATGCATATAAATGCTGATTTTACAGTGGATGATTCACCTGCTCTAAATATGCTTATGGTAATAAGTGAATGTTACCCTGAGAATAAAATTGATATCCGCATTCGAAAATTTATGCAGCGAATATGCAGTCAGTCGGATATTAGTTTAGTGGGCATCGATATGGGGGCGTTTTGGATTGCTGACGCCGGTTTATTTCGAGAGCAGCCTGCTACCGTGCATTGGCAAGCGTTAGACCTATTCACAGAAACCTATCAAGAGGTGAATGTGACGCATCATCTGTTTGAGGCGAGTGAGCTGCGATTTAGCTGTGCCGGTAAAGCCGCTAACCTTGATTTTATGCTCTATCTAATTGAAAAAAATGAAGATAGTGAATTGGTGGCTCAGATAGCAGAAATCTTGTGTTTAGATCGGATCCGCTTGCCAGATGAGCGGCAACGAATTCCTTTACATAATTTAGGTGGCGAAACACAGCCGAAATTGACGCTCGCGATGGAGCTCATGGAGCAAAATACCGAAGAGCCGTTGGCAACTGATGAAATAGCTGAGTTAGTCAATTTATCTCGTAGGCAGTTAGAACGATTATTTAAGCGTTACGTTGGCAATATGCCCGCTAAGTATTATCTAGAATTAAGACTTAAGAAAGCGCGACAACTTTTATTAACATCAAGTAAATCGATTATCCAGATAGGTTTAAGTTGTGGTTTTTCCAGTGGGCCTCATTTCTCCAGTGCCTATAAAGCATTTTTTGAGATAACACCACGAGAAGAGAGAAATAACAAATTTAAGCTTAATGAAAAATAATAGGGGTTTTAAATGTAAATCGTTGTCGTGTTTCTATAATTAAAATTTAAGCAATGTCGTTAAGCTAATTCCAATTTCATAGTGCAATCTATCGAGGCAGATATGACAGCAGGTCAGATTAATCGTCAGGATTTTGATAAATATATTATTCCAATGTTCGCTCCGGCACCGTTTATTCCAGTAAAAGGTGAAGGCTCAACAGTGTGGGATCAGACAGGAAAATCCTACATCGATTTTGCCGGTGGTATTGCAGTGAATGCCTTGGGCCATGCTCACCCTGCCGTAAAAGCAGCGCTTACCGAGCAAGCGGATAAACTTTGGCATATTGGTAACGGCTATACGAACGAACCTGTTTTAGCGTTAGCAAAACAACTGGTTGATGCGACATTTGCCGATAAAGTGTTTTTCTGTAACTCCGGTGCCGAAGCTAACGAAGCCGCCCTGAAGCTGGCCCGCAAATATGCGCATGATGCGGTTGGTACTGAGAAAATTGCTGCTGAGAAAAATGAAATTGTGGCGTTCAACAATGCATTTCACGGCCGCACTCTGTTCACGGTCTCAGCCGGTGGTCAGCCGAAATATTCCAAAGATTTTGCCCCGTTACCCGGTGGTATTCGCCATGTGGCGTACAATGATTTAGACGCAGCGAAAGCGATTATTTCTGATAAAACCTGTGCGGTTATCGTTGAGCCGATCCAGGGCGAAGGTGGGGTGATTCCTGCCGATCCACAATTTCTGCAAGGTTTGCGTGCGTTATGCGACCAATTCAAGGCGGTGCTGATTTTTGACGAAGTGCAGACTGGCGTTGGGCGCACGGGTTCGCTCTATTCCTACATGCAATATGGTGTGGTGCCGGATGTATTGTCTACCGCAAAAGCATTAGGCGGTGGTTTCCCAATTGGTGCAATTCTGACCACCGATAAATTTGCGAAAGCCTTATCTGTAGGTAGCCACGGCACAACCTATGGCGGCAATCCACTCGCGTCAGCAGTCGCAGGCAAGGTGCTTTCCATCATTAATACGCCGGAAGTATTAGACGGTGTTGCACAACGTCATCAGTGGTTTATCGACGGCTTGACTGCAATCAACCAGCAATATGATCTGTTCAGTGATATTCGTGGTGCGGGTCTACTGATTGGTTGTCAGTTAACGGCAGCCTATGCGGGGCAGGCGAAAGCCATTACCAATGCAGCGGCGGAAGAGGGCCTGCTGGCGTTGATCGCGGGGCCTGATGTAGTGCGTTTCGCGCCGTCACTGATCATCTCAGAAGCCGATGTGCAGGAAGGTTTGGCTCGCTTTGCTCGCGCGTTGGCTCACGTGGTGAAGCGGTAATTCATTATGATCATCATGCGTCCGGCGGCGATGGCCGATTTAGCTCAAATCGAACGATTAGCGGAAGCCAGTGGCCCGATGGTGTGCACGCTGCCTGTGCATCGCCGTAATTTGCTGGAAAAAGTAGAGCGTTCGCTGTCTGCTTTGCAGTCGGTTGTCATGGTGCCCGGTGAAGAGAGTTATTTCTTTGTGTTGGAAGAAACAACCACCGGCCAATTGCTTGGTACATCGGCCATTGTTGCTCAAGCAGGTTATCTTGAGCCGTTTTATGCTTACCGCAATGATGTGATTGTGCACTCGTCGCGGGCTTTAAAAGTGCACAACCGCATTCACGCATTAACACTGACCCATGCCTTGAGTGATCATTCGCAACTCTGCTCATTTTTTATCACTCAGGCATTACGGCATACCAACTTACCGCAGCTATTGTCTTTGGGGCGGTTACTATTTATCGCTCAACATCCGGAACGATTTTCCCAAGAGTTGTTAGCGGTATTACCGGGAATTGCCGATAAAACCGGGCGTTGTCCATTTTGGGAACATGTCGGGCGGAAATTTTTCGGTATCGATTACAACCAAGTGGAGTATTACAACGGCACTCGCAATAAGACGTTTATCGCGGAACTGATGCCACACCACCCGTTGTATGTGCCTTTACTCGCTGAAGAAGCCCAGGCTGCAATAGGGCAGGTACACCCCGATGCAGAATTACAGTTTGAGATGCTGACCAATGATGGTTTTGAGGCCGATGATTTTGTCGAGATCTTTGATGCCGGCCCAATTGTTACAGCACGCCGCAACACACTGACCAGCTGGCAGCAAAGCAAAGTGGCGAGCGTTGATATTGGCATGCCAGCGGTGTCTGATCAGCAAGGGTTGATTATTAATGATCAGCTAACCGATTTTCGTGCCATCGTCGCTGTTATTCCAACCTCAAATTCTTTTTCTCTTTGTCTCAAGCCTGAACAAGCAACAGCTCTAAAGGTTGAAGCAGGAAGTCGCATTCGCTGGCTGCCGTTACCGGAACATTAGCCAGCATTGTCATTTAGCTATCCCCATTTTTATCACTTTAAACAGCAAGAAAGGATTAACACTATGATGATCATTCGTCCGGTTCAGCTGGAAGATCTGGCGGCGATCTCAGCGTTAGCAGCAAAAACAGGGGTTGGAGTAACCTCATTGCCATCGAACGATGAGCGATTAGCTGCACGCATTGAACGGGTATTAAAAACTTGGCGCGATGAAGCGACGCAAGCAGAGCAGGGTTATCTGTTTGTGCTGGAAGATACCGAGCAAAAAAAAGTAGTGGGCATCAGCGCCATTGAAGTGGCAGTTGGCCGCACTGAACCTTGGTATAACTACCGTGTCGGTACGTTGGTGCATGCCTCAAAAGAGTTGAATGTTTATACCCAGATGCCAACGCTGTTTCTGAGTAATGACCACACTGGCTACAGTGAACTATGCACGTTATTCCTCGACCCGGATTATCGCCACAGCAAAAATGGCCAACTGCTCTCGAAAGCGCGTTTCCTGTTTATGGCTGCATTTCAGGAGCGTTTTGCCGATAAATTGATTGCCGAAATGCGCGGATTTTCCGATGAAGCTGGGCGTTCCCCATTCTGGGAAAGTCTGGGGCGGCATTTCTTCTCGATTGATTTTTCAGAAGCGGATTATCTGACAGGGATTGGTCAGAAATCATTTATTGCGGAACTGATGCCGAAACACCCGTTATATGTCGATTTTTTATCGCCGGAAGCGCGTGAATCGATTGGTCAGGTGCATCCTCATACCGCGCCAGCACGTGCAATTTTAGAAAGCGAAGGTATGAAATATGAAGGCTATGTCGACATTTTCGATGCCGGCCCGACTCTCGAAGCCTATGTTTCTGAACTGCGAGCTGTAAAACAAAGCCGAGTCTGGCCAATCGTGATTGATGATCAGGCAACCCCAACCAATGAGACCACTTATTTGCTGGCGAATGACAAATTCCGTGACTACCGCGCACTGCTGGCACAGGTTTCATTTACCGATACCGCTATTTGTTTGCCGTCTGCCATTGCTGCCGCGTTAGGCGTTGGTGCTGGCGATACTATCCGAGCTGTCACGCTATTTTCTGAGACTCAGTTTGTTAAGGAGAGCCGCTAATGTTACACCGCGCTTTATTAATCAACGGCCAGTGGTATGACGGCATTGGCCCTCGTTTCAGCAAAACCAATCCGGCTACCAATGAGATGCTGTGGGAATCTAACGCAGCACATGCCAGCGATGTCGATCGCGCTGTGGCTGCGGCGCGTGATGCTTTTCCGGTCTGGGCGAGAACACCACTCGATACACGTATCGCACTATTACAGCGTTTCGCTCAGTTGCTGGAAGAACAAAAACCAGAACTCGCTGCTGTGATCGCCAAAGAGACCGGTAAACCGCGTTGGGAAGCATTAACCGAAGTGCAAACCATGGTGAACAAAGTGGCTATTTCAGTGCAGTCATTCCATGAACGTACCGGCGAGAAAGCCACGGCGATGCCTGATGGTCAGGCGGTGCTGCGTCATCGTCCGCATGGCGTATTGGCGGTGTTTGGCCCTTATAACTTTCCGGGGCACCTGCCGAACGGGCATATCGTGCCCGCATTATTGGCTGGAAACACCGTGGTGTTCAAGCCGAGTGAGTTAACCCCGTGGACAGCCGAAGAGACCATGAAGATCTGGTTGCAAGCTGGTCTGCCGGATGGCGTCATTAATCTGGTGCAAGGTGGCCGTGAAACGGGCGTGGCACTGGCGTCACACCGTGGCATTGATGGGCTGCTGTTCACTGGTAGTGCCAACACCGGTTATCAGTTGCACCGTCAGTTGGCGGGGCAGCCAGAGAAGATCCTTGCGCTGGAAATGGGGGGCAACAATGCATTGATTGTCGACGATATCGCTGATTTAGATGCAGCGGTGCATCTCACCATTCAATCTGCTTTTATCTCTGCCGGTCAACGCTGTACCTGCGCCCGACGTCTGCTGGTGAAAGCGGATGAGGTAGGGGATCAGTTCCTGCAACGGCTAGTGGAAGTCACCAAAGCCATCCGCGTTGGCCTGTGGAACGCTGAACCGGCGCCGTTTATGGGATCAGTGATTTCTGCATCGGCGGCAAATCAGTTATTGAGTGCGCAGCAAATGTTACTGGATCGTGGCGGCGAGGCTTTACTCACTATGACTCAGTTGGAAGAAGGCACGGCCTTACTGTCACCGGGCATTATTGATGTCACTCATGTGCTGCAACGCCCTGATGAAGAGTATTTCGGCCCACTGCTAACCGTGGTTCGTTATGGCGATTTTGATGAAGCGCTCGCCATTGCCAACGACACCCGTTTTGGTTTGGCGTTGGGTCTGATTTCCCCGCATCGTGAGCATTATGATCGCCTTTTGACCGAAGCACGCGCTGGCATTGTGAACTGGAATAAGCAATTAACCGGAGCCTCCAGTGCAGCGCCCTTTGGCGGTATTGGTGCTTCCGGCAATCATCGCCCGAGTGCCTATTACGCCGCCGATTACTGCGCATGGCCGATGGCCTCACTGGAAAGTGAGCAGATTGCGTTACCAGCAACGCTTTCACCGGGTTTGTCATTCCCTGACACCCAGACATCAGCGTAAACCGGAGAATTGCTATGAGCGCCTATGAAGTCAATTTTGATGGTCTGGTTGGGCTGACGCATCATTACGCCGGTTTATCATTTGGGAATGTTGCTTCCACCAGTAATAAAAATACCCCTGCTAACCCGAAATTGGCGGCCAAGCAGGGGTTACAGAAAATGAAGACACTGAGTGATATGGGGTTTAAACAGGGCGTGCTTCCGCCACAGGAACGCCCGCATATTCCCGTGTTACGTCAGTTGGGGTTTACGGGCTCTGATGCGCAGATCATCGCAGCAGTGGCGAAACAATCACCGCAATTATTGTCGGCAGTGAGTTCGGCATCCTCGATGTGGACAGCCAATGCGGCAACCGTGTCACCGTCAGCGGATACAGCCGATAAGCGTGTGCATTTCACGGTAGCTAATCTCAACAACAAATTCCATCGCGCCATCGAAGCGGACACCACCAGTGCCACGTTGCGGTCAATTTTTAAAAACGAAACTCACTTTGCGCATCATGCCGCTTTACCTCAGCAAGCATTGATGGGCGATGAAGGTGCCGCGAACCATAACCGTTTAGGCGGTGATTATGGTGCTGCTGGTGTTGAAGTGTTTGTGTATGGCAAACAGGCGTTTGGTGGCACGGTAGAACCGCAACGTTTCCCTGCCCGTCAAACGCGAGAAGCCAGTGAAGCGGTGATGCGTTTGCATGGTTTGGATGCCGCCAAAACCGTGTTCATTCAACAAAACCCGGATGTCATTGATCAAGGTGTATTCCATAACGATGTGATTGCGGTGAGCAATCGCAATGTACTGTTTCATCATCAACAGGCATTTTTAAACCAAACGCAGGCGTTGGATGAAATCAGCCAAAAGATGTCAGCGTTGGGTCATCAGTTTATCTCTGTGGAAGTGCCGACCGCACAGGTGTCGGTAGCCGATGCAGTGGGCACTTATCTGTTTAACAGCCAGTTACTCAGTAAACCTGACGGCAAAATGATGATCGTCGTGCCGGAAGAATCCCGCCAAAATCAACGGGTGTGGGATTATCTGAGTAGCCTCATCAACAGCAATGGCCCGATCAACGAAGTAAAAGTCTTCGATTTACGCGAAAGCATGCGTAACGGCGGTGGCCCTGCCTGTTTACGATTGCGCGTGGTGTTAACTGATGCCGAATTACAAGCAGTGGCGCCTGGTGTGTTGATGAATGAGTCACTGTTTTTAACTCTCAATAATTGGGTTGATCGCCATTACCGCGATCGGTTAACCGAAGCTGATTTAGCTGATCCACAACTGTTAATTGAGAATCGTCTGGCGTTGGATGAGCTGACTCAGATCATGGGCTTAGGCAGCATTTATCCGTTCCAGCAATAAGAGGCCGGTATGTTTGATTTTCTGCAAATAACACTCTCCGGTCGTGAGCCGCTGGAACATAGCGGCAGCAACTTCAATCTGCGTTGGCGTTGGCTGGCGCGGGGTGTTTTACAACTGGAACCGTTGCATGGTTATCGGATGAATGTGGTTTTATCCGCTGGAATTCATGGCAATGAAACCGCACCGATTGAACTACTGGCGGCATTGGTCAGCGATCTACTGCATGGTAAACGTCGGTTAAAAGTGCGTCTGCTGGTTATTTTTGGTAATCCGATGGCAATGGTTAGTGGTGAGCGCTACAACCAGATTGATCTAAATCGGTTGTTTAGCCGCCATTATGATCACTTTCCCGATTGCATAGAAACAGCGCGTGCAGAGCAACTCGAACTGTTAGTTCGTGACTTTTATGATCAGAGTAATGAAGGCGAGCGTCTGCACTTTGATTTGCACACTGCGATCCGCGAATCACATCACCAGCGATTTGGCTTGCTACCGCATACAGATAAAGGTCTATATGGCAGATCTCTTTATAGCCGGAGAATGCTCGATTGGTTGCATCATTCTGGCATTGAGGCGCTGGTGATCAACCAAGCACCAAGCGGCACGTTTAGCTATTTCACCAGCCAGCACTGTCATGCTGATAGCTGCACGCTGGAATTAGGCAAAGCGCGGCCATTCGGGCACAACGATCTCAATCAGTTTGCGTTGATTAATCAGGGTCTTATTTCACTGATCACCGGCATTAATTTGCTGCCGTATGCGGCTGAGCCGATTAAAGTTTATCGGGTCACACAAGAGCTGATAAAAATCACTGAACAATTCCGGCTAAATTTTTCTGAGTCGGTGAAAAACTTTACCCGCTTTTCTGCGGGTGATGTGTTGGCTCGTGATGGTGAAATTTCGTATCAGGTGCAACAAACGGAAGAATGGATTTTATTCCCCAATGCCAGCGTGCGTCCGGGCTTGCGAGCCGGGTTGATGCTGGTGCAGGTGCCTACCGATTCTCTATTTGGATAGCTATTTATTTGGATAAGCATAATGAATTTGCATGAATATCAGGCCAAGCAATTATTTGCTGACTACGGCCTACCTGTGCCTTCAGGCATTCCCTGTTCTTCTGCTGATGAGGGTGTTACTGCCACCAAAAGGCTGGGTGCGGTAAGTGGGTTGTGATGTGTCAGGTTTATGCTGGTGGATATCACTGGGTTTACGTGAAGTGACGGGCTGGGAATAAGTTCTGTTTTTCATAAGCAAAAAAGTTTATTGAAGACTTCATCATCGGTTCCAGATCTTTATTTGGGATCTTTTTGAACGCAACTTTTTCAGTGTTATCTCAGAAAAAGTCCCTCTCAATAGGAATGCAGAGGGGAAAGTGGAGTGTGAAAATTAGTGTAAAACTGCTCTACAAATAGAGACATAACAAGCAAAAAGAAAAACGAACTAATTTTCACCCCAGAATGCACAGAATAATAAAAACAAAAAGGGTTATGAAAATAACCCTTTTTTAAGCATCGTTAATCGAGTATTACTGAGAAACTGGTGTCACAAAATGTGCATCTGCATTGAATGCATTAGATGTAGTGAATTGAACATCCACAGTCTGCCCAACAGAGATACCTTTTAATACGTTGCTGCCGTCCGCTGTATAGGTGAATGTACGAGCTGGCCATCCTAGTTCAGAAACAGCATTCTGTTTAACAGTAACTTTTTGGTTTGCAGCGTCAACACTAACAACAGAACCATGCGCACTGTAGGTGTTTACATCCGCCTGAGCAGAAAGAGCGGCTAAGGATAATGCGGCAACAGCAGCAAAGCGAACAAATGTATTTTTCATAATATTAACTCCACATATTTCATTTTATTGATCGGCGTAAGCCATATTTGTTTTTTGTTTTGTGAAACGCATCACGTTTCAATGGGCTCAGAATACAATTTCGGTTTAAGATGATAAATGCCAGTTTTTCAGATTTACTGTATCAAAAAATGGAACAATCAAACCAAACCATTAAAACATGGAATACGAAATTTTGGTGTTGCACGAAGTGTGTCGAGAAGCTGTTAGGTGGCATAAGCTGGGATGTTTGAACAGGTAGCTGCTGTGAATTTATCTGTGCTGGCCGGCGTTTTTATGGTCTTACGTAGGTAAGTATCTAGATAAAATAACCATAAAGTAAAACGCATGATGATTTGACCTGTCTGTAGATCATGTTTTCGGTTATAGCTCGTTTTGTCGAATTATTTTTAACATGAGTGCTTTATATTCACTGATGTCTGTAACTTTCAAAACACCAAAAAAGGCTTCGTCTGCCTTTTCAACGGCGATAATTGCATCCGCAATAATGTTATTACCATACGCAGTTAGCTGAACATTAACCGCGCGTTTGTCATGTGCATCTGGCGTTCTTACGACAAAATTGGATGACTCTAACTGTCGAATAGCTTTAGACAGGGTCATTTTTTCGATTTTGGTATGTGCAACAAGCGATGCCTGAGTAGATAGTTGATGGTGTTCTTGAAACCAGCGTAACGAGGCAAGAATGGCATATTGCGTTTGTGTAATTTCAAATGCAGATAAAACTTGAGCCAGTTTAGCCTGCCAGAGTCCCGTCAACGTCCATAACAGAAACCCCGGGCTGGCATCTGCAGCATCATATTTAAATGGATTATTTTCTGACATCTCGGACTTTCTTCAGCAGATTTTCAGTTTGAGCGGGTAGACTTGCAACAATACCTTTAGCGATCAGATGTTTCCATAAAAAGGCCAAGGGTCCGCTAATACTGATTGTTGATTTTAGCTCAACATGATCACCATGGGAGATGAGTTCATGTTTATCGTATATTTTTGCCAAGGGCAGTTTAGTTAAATCTGTAAAAACACTATTTTCGACTACTTCAGTGACTTCAATTGAGAAAGTTGGTGCTCCTTTAGGCTTAAATTTAAAGAATGAACCGGCCTTAAAATCAGTATCTATTTGTGCGAATTCAATGTCGTCTTGCCAGGAATGCCATTGATTAACATCCGTCCAAACACACCAGACTTCTTCGGCTGTTACGTCAGACGCTGTTTGACTATAGCTTTGTTGCCACATAATGAATCCTTGCGGTTGCTGTTGCAGTTAATATAGTAAATAAGTTTACTATATGCAATGACAAACCGCGGGATATCACTTAGGCAAGCTATACAGTGCGATTGCGTGAAGTGAGGCAGTTAAGCGCATTATTCAACACGTAGGGTCAAAACTTCATAACCATCTGCTGTTATTGTTCCACAAAAATTAATTCTTGAGTGTTAAACCCTGCATCAGCTGCTTTTTGTATTAACTGTTTTTTTATCGCTTCGGAAAGTGTTGGCGTGCGAGATAAGATCCAGAGATAGGAATGACTAGGACCAGAGATAACCGCATATTGATAGTTGGCATGGTCAAGCTCGAAAATGGCATAGGTACCATAAAAAGGCCGAAAGAAGGAGACTTTCAGTAAACCATCGGTAGGGGAATCGATAAAATAAGCAATGCCTTTTGCTGATTTCCACTGTTTATCTTGCGTTGAATATCCTCGGTTCATGACGCTAACGCTACCATTATCATTCAGTGAGTACTCAGTTGTGACCTTATTTAAACCTCGTTCAAAAGAGTGATCGAGCCGGGCGATTTCATACCATTTACCCAGATAACGATCCAAATCGAAATTATTGACGGGCTTCACTTTATCCGGGATCTGCGTACAACCCACGCAAAAAAGTAACATCGAAAAAATCATATTACGCATCGAGATCGTTCCAGATAAGACAATGATTAATAAACGTAATAATAGCTCACACCTCAAAATACCGGCTTATTTTGTAACGAATGGAAAATAACCCAAAATAGCCCAGCTAGGTTGAACCCTACCGTAGCCCAATAAATTATTTGAAATGAAGTCTTTTGTGTTTTGTGACGTAGCATTCTTTGGGCAATCAAAGCCCCGGGCCAACCTCCGACCAATGAAAGCATATGCAACGTGTTTTCTTGAATTCGCCAGCCATTTTGTTTAGCTGCTGATTTATCGATGGCATAAATAATGAAGGTGACAACACTGATCATGAAGTAAAAAACGGCAATGTACATAAGACTCAACAGATTAAAAAAGGAATTGCCGTTACGTTATCACAGCTATTGTTATGGGCGTTCATCATATTGTGGAATGTCGTCATGGATTTCATCCCATGAGGCTTTAGAACCCACAAAGATATGCGCGAGCGGTTTGATATCTACAGGGGTATCTAAAGTACCAATACGGAGTCGTACAATATCCGGCTGAGAAGGGCGACGACTCAGTAAAGGCGATCCGCATTGTTTACAAAAAGAACGGAATACACCTGGTGAAGATTCAAACTCAGAGACTAGTTCTTGACCTTTGAAAAAACGGAACTGATCAGTTTTTACTGCCGCATTAATGGCATAAGCTGAACCATTGGCCTTACGACATTTGGAACAATGACACATCATCGTTGGGCCCAGTTCACCTTCAATTTCGTACTGAATGGCATTACACAAGCAACTACCTTTAAGCATCGTTATTCTCCCAAATAGATGTACGTCAATTTTATAAATAACAGGCTAGAATCTCGCGTGACACAAAACGGTTCTATTGCTACGCCGTTTCAGCTAAATAATCAAGCCAGCATTCTGCAGCGCTAATGAAGCTTGGAATTAAGAACTGTGCTTGCTGGGAAGGTGATTCTCAGTTGGCTGCATACATTCGTTCAGCGTGGCTAGAGTCGTTGCTGGTGGATATATGATGGATAGCTAGCTTTTTATTAATTTCGGCACCAAAAATATTATGTTAAGTGGCGTGTCTGTTATTACAACATATCAGCAACATCGATGAATTTAAAATAAACGGGAATATCAGGTGAAAATCGTTCGGCAGGTTAGGTCATAAGGTTTTGTGACTAAAACCTTATGACCTAACCCTAGTCATTATTTCTGAGCATGATAAGACTGGATTCTACCGTATTACTTTCTCTCGCTTGTTTTACCTTGTTGCGGCCTTGTTCTTTTGCAGAATACATAGCCTTGTCTGCGCTATTGAGCAGAGTTGCTTCATCTGTTCCATCTCTAGGGTAAACCGCAATACCCACACTGCATGAGATAGTTAGTTCTATTTCTTTCACAACGAATGGCTGGGAAACCGATTGTCTGATTTTCTCAGCCAGTTCGCTTGCCATAGCAGCATCGGCAATGTCACCAAGTAAAATAACAAATTCATCGCCACCAATGCGGCCCACTGTATCGGATGAACGAACTGCGCTACTGAGACGATAGGCAACCTGTTGTAGTAGCTGATCACCTACTGTGTGTCCGTAGCTATCATTAACTGGCTTGAATCGATCAAGATCGACGAAAATCAGCGCAAGATTCGTTCCTCGTCGTTCAGCATCAAGGAGTTTTTGCTGAAGTCGATCACTAAACAATGTTCGGTTAGGTAACCCAGTGAGGTGATCATGCTGTGCCATATGCCTGAGTTCGAGCGTCATTGCTCTTGCCAGTTCTAACGCGCGGGCCCGTCCAACAACCATAAATCGGACTAGCAAGGCTAACGATACACTCAGGCAGATGCCGAAGATCCCGATAAGAACATCATTATTTCTGTCAAAGCGCTCTTCAAATTCATCCTGCGTACTTAACGATAGCGTCCAAGTATGTCCGGCTACGACCATGTACTCGTTAGCACTTAAGGCCGGTTTTTTGTGAACTCTCGCATTGCTGTTCACAAGCCCGGTTTGATACATGAGCGCTGCTTTATTCGGAGTAATGCCATCATAAATGGCTAAAGCAAGACCGGGTGTTTGTTTACCGTACAAGCTGGCCATAAAATCGTCCATGTGAAAAGACGCATATACCCAACCAATCAAGTTTGCCCGACGCTGCATAACCGATGTTTGTGGCTTATTTTGAGCAAAAATTGGTAGATACATGACAAAACTTGGCGGGCTATCACTGCCTTTATCCGCAGCTAACTTGAGCTTGTCAGTAATAGCAGGCATTCCAGAATCGCAGGCTCGCTGCATTGCTTCACGGCGAACTGGGTCAGCCCAGGAATCTACGCCGAGGATGTCACTATACCGACCAAGCTCCGAAATATTTTGGATGATAGGGGTATAAAGCTCACGCTCTCCGGGGGGGGATAATGCGTAATCGGATATACCAAGACGTTGCATGGCGGTTATATGTGCCGTTTTTTGCGCTGCAGTGACTTTTTCAATGACGCCAATGCCTTGTATTCCGAAAAAATTGGCATCAAGCTGCAGTGTGTTGACGTAGTGACGAATGGCGTTGAGGTCTTTTAAGTCTGTGGTTGCGAACAACCCCTGCACTCCGCGCAGCATTTGCTCATACGCTGACTCACGTTGTTCGATCTGACTCACTGTATCGTGTAAGGCAAATTCAAATTGCGCGTGTAATTCCTGTTTGCTGTATTGACGTTCATGATCCCATTGCCAGAAAGTGACACAAAGCATGGCAAGCAGCACTAGCCACGGCAACCAATATGTCACAGATAACAACTTTCGCTCAGAACCCACGCCAACCCCTAGAAATCGACCAGCTGTTTTGCCAGCTCAGGTTTAAAGTATTTTTGGAAAATACGTAGCATCGTGCCGTCTTTGCGCATGCTATCAATTATTGAACGCCATGCGTTTTGTTCCGCGACAGATAAAGATTTCTTCGACATGATCAGACCATGAGGCACCGCTGGATCGCTAAAGGCAACGATAGTAGTGACATTTCTGATCGCTTGTTCTTCAACCACAGGATAATCAAATGGTTCTATGATCATGCCTTGGATCTGGTTATTCATGAGTAATTGATATAACGGGGTCAGCCCGCTAGCCTGACTCAGTCGACCTGATACTTGCATTTTGTCTACGAGTAGGTTCGCTGATTGGCTGTAACGGAATGAGCGGATGACGCCGAGTTGCAACTGACTGTTATTTTCGAAATCTGCTTGGCTATGGATGCCGGAATCGTTTCTGACCAGCAAATAATATTTGTTACTGAAATACCATGCGAACCCAGCAAATTTTTCCCGTGCATCATTGGTAATGCCAGAGAGGCTAAAATCGAGAGCTCCCGATTCGATTAATTGCCAGATCCTGTCGCGAGACATCAGTGATACGGTGACTTTACATCCACTGCGTTTTATTAGTTCGTCCGCGACATCTTTATCGATACCTTCATCCAGATTTGCCGAGTAAAGCAGTCCATG
Source organism: uncultured Tolumonas sp. (assembly GCF_963556105.2). Lineage (NCBI taxonomy): Bacteria > Pseudomonadati > Pseudomonadota > Gammaproteobacteria > Aeromonadales > Aeromonadaceae > Tolumonas > uncultured Tolumonas sp. The sequence goes on along the minus strand of NZ_OY829944.1, from coordinate 2,192,134 downwards.
CTCGTGCAATGCGAGAGTCAGGGGGCGGGAGCAAAGCGGGGGTGCAGCATGCGCATTCCCGAGCATGCTAAGCGCAATAAGTAAAATGGTGATGTAATATTTAGTCATGTTGACCTCACAAGAGATTATCTTTGAGCTTAGCGTCATTTTGCTTAATTGAAGGTATTAAATTCTTTTGTCTACCTCCAAGAGTAGTAATCAAAAATGAAATGGTACATTTATTCGTATCTTCCTTAGGTATAGTCAGCCAATTGATCAATACAATAGATGAAGTGTAAAAAAGAAGTTTGGCAAAGCAGTGACGGGGGATTTTTTTAAAATAAACAGGGCAAAAATACTTGCCCCTACAACAGCGCTAAAGACTCAATTAGATGCTTAAGTATTGCTGCAGCCACTGCTTAAATTGGGTTTTGGGCAAGGCACCCGACAAGCGAGCAATTTCTTTACCATGATGAAAGATCATCAGTGTTGGAATAGAACGAATTTGATAGCGACTGGCTATCATTTGATTATTTTCAGTATCTAATTTGATAAAACATGCTTGAGTCGCCATTTCATGAGATACCTGACTAAAAACAGGGGCAAACTGTTGGCAAGGGCCACACCATGATGCCCAGAAATCGACGACCACAGGTAAATCGTTTTTCTCAATGAAACGACTAAAGTTTTGATCATTAGCTATGATCGGATGTTCAGACAGTAATCCTTGCCGACATTTACCACACAATGGATGAGCATTGAGTTTTGAGCTAGGTACTCGGTTAATTGCGCTGCAATTAGGGCAAACAATCTGAAAATATAAGTCAGTCATGATGAGGTCTCAGTATTGAGTTTAATTACAACATGAGATCAAAATAGCACTATTTCAAGTAATGAAGTCAGTGTGAAGGGCACTTGTAGTAATAATTTACGGCTCTGGGTAAATGTGGGCAGGGTATTTTTGTTAATCGACTAACTCAATTTCTAAACTGTTTAACAGTCGAACGGCCTCATAACGACTGAACTTTGCCTTACTGATTTTGTTGTTAAATATATCGATATCGTAATTAGTTGCCTCAGAAAAATCGGCACCAGAGAGATTGGTTTTCCCAAACAAGCTATTGGTGAAATCAGTGTATGTAAAAATTGCCCGGCAGAAGCTGCCATCTCTGAAATCAACATCATGTGCTTTACATTCTTCCATCGCGATTTCGTCTAAGGTAAGACCGAAAAATGAAGAGTCATTGATAATGCATTTATTGAATTTGAGCGATACAGAAAAAACTAATCGGGGCCAAGATGCCCTTGTCCAATCAACACCCACCAACTTGCATTCATCAAACACGACATCTGTAAATCGACATTGGGGAACTTTTATCACGCTGAGATTACAGCGGGTGAACGTACATTCGATGAACCGGCATTTCTTAAAAATACTCTCGGTGAAGTTACAATCTCGAAAATGACAACCTTCAAATTCAATATTACAAATCTCTTGGTTTATCGCAGAGATATTACTGAATGTTTTTGATAAATAGTCTTTTTCATTAGTAAATGAAGTCTGCATGGTGCCTCTGAATGAGTTTTCATTGTAGGCCCCAAAATGATTGGGCCTACGACTAATATTAGCTATTTGTTGTGTAGCGATTATTTGCCGCTCAATATTAGTTTCACGCCGAGCAAGCCCATGACACAACCCGCCGTACTATCGAACACGGCTTTAAAACGCAGATAGGTTTTTCTGGGTGTTTCAGATGATAAAACAAAGGCCACGATAAAGTACCAACCCGCGTCAACACAAAAAGCAGCGAAGGGAATGGCCGCATAGAAATAAGCCGGAATCTCTTGAGGTAACAAAGCTGAGAATACACCGGCAAAAACAATGGCTGTCTTAGGGTTGCTGAGCTGTGTCAACAGCCCAAAAAGATAGGCGCGCCCCAAACTCATATTTGCAGTACGGTCAGTCTCTAATTGTTGTAAGGGTTGGCGGGCCGAGCGCAAAATCTTAGAAGCGAGAAATACCAGATAGGCGCCACCAACGATTTTCAGTAACCAGAAAGCAAAAGGTACTGCAGTAAAAACAGCATGTAACCCCAGCAACGCAATGATAGCAAAAGTGCACGCACCTGAACCCATACCCAACGCGGTAGCAAAACCATGCTGACGAGATAGCGAAATTGCATTCCTGGCAACATAGATGAAACTTGGGCCTGGGCTGACTGCCCCGGCAGCTAAAGCGCCTGTAATGGCAATCACTGACATATATGCTTGCATGAAAACCTCACTGGTAATTGGATAAGAACAAAAACACACAACTCGCAATATGCAGAGGCATTGAATGCCATCTGGCTTTTCAATTTAAGCGTTCAATAATTGTATGTCGCTGGTTTTCTTTGACAAACATCTCCGCGACCTCATGATTATCAAACTCTAACACATACTCTTTTGTGCTGAATTTTGTCTTGTTTACCGGGATCTGTTTTCTAAGAAAATGACTGAATAGCTTATAAACTACAAATATAACTAATATATAAGGAACAGAAATATCAGAAAAATGATTATGAATTAGCTGTAACGGCAACGTAATAAGAAAGATGCTGAATAAAGCAGTCGCAAATGAAGAAACTAAACGTATTAGAGTCATTGTTCCGCAGCTATCCACCGACAAGTTAGCTAGAGCTAACCATTTTGCATGTTTTTCACAGACAAAATATTCAAGTTGCGGATCAATTTTCGCTATCTTCGCGGTGAGTTTATTTTCTAACGAGATCGCATTTGTCAGATGTTGAGTCTCTCCACATTTAGCACAGACATGGGGCCAGGTTATTTCATAAATATTTGTAACTTTGACTTTTTTTCTCATGATTTATAACAATTAGTGAAATTTATCGATTGTAGCATTGCATAGAGTTTACGGGCATTAAGAACCAGTTGGAAAGGTTTGATTTTAGCGGCACAACATGACGACGCGAACTAAACTGAAATGAGGATCAATCGATAAAAAGCGGATCAATTACATTTTTTGTTTCTCTGTTGGCTGGAGGTGTGAATGCAATATTTCAGCTGGTTGCCATCCGCTGGGGAACATATGGTCTTTGTCTTGTTCCTTTCCTTTCTCATTGGTCTGGAACGAGAAGAGCGTAAATCTGATGGAAATTATGTCTTCGGTGGTGTTCGCGTATTTCCGCTAATTGGGCTGATTGGTTATACACTGGCAGTTCTTTCTGGTGGTGAACTGCTACCGCAAGTATTAGGGTTTGCAGTAATCTCAGGATTTCTTTGGATATCTTATTGGCACAAACTCTCAAGTACTGGCGGGTCAGGGCTTGCCTCTGAAATGTCCGGCTTGGTGACCTATTTAGTCGGAGTACTTATTTATCATGAGATGTTATGGGTCGCGACGACATTAACAGTAGCCAGCGTTTTATTGCTGGAGCTTAAAACTCATCTGGAAGCATTAGCTCAGCGGATTGAAACTACCGATATTCTTAACTTTGCCAAGTTTTTGCTGTTGTCTGGTGTCATTTTACCGCTATTGCCAGACACACCATTCAGTGAATACCAAATTAACCCATTTAAAATCTGGCTAGTTGTAGTAGCAGTAAGTGCCGTATCGTACGGTAGTTATGTGTTGCAACGACTCACCAAAGGTCAGGGGGGTGTTATTCTTGCTGCAATATTAGGTGGCGCTTATTCATCGACTGTGACCACCGTGGTATTAGCCCGTCGCTCAAAAAAAGAAGGGCAGGATCATCTATTTTCAGGCGGAATTTTACTCGCTTCGGGTGTGATGTACTTACGTCTTATCATTTTACTGGCCTTGTTCAATCAAGAATTGATGAAGCAGTTGGCACCAGCATTTCTGGTTTTGGCTATGCTGGCCATAACCGTTGGGTGGTTGTGGTCACGGCAAGGTGATGTAACCGATTTGAAAACCAGTGATATGATTGAGACGAAGAATCCGTTGGAAATCAGTGCCGCATTGCTATTCGCGGTATTATTCGTTGCTATGCTGGTAGCTACGCACCTGGCAATAAAGTATTTAGGCCAGAATGGTGTCTATACACTGGCTTCTGTAATGGGTGTGGCTGATGTGGATCCCTTTATTATGGGGATGGCTCAAGCTGACACGACATTAACGCCTTTGCATGTAGTTGCTTCCGGGATTTTAGTCGCAGCAGCGAGCAATAATGTGGCTAAGGGTATTTACGCATACACGTTATCGTCTCGGCGTGCTGGAATACAAAGTCTAATTTTTCTTGTGTGTTTAGCTGTTTGCGGACTGATACCTTTGCTGTTACTAGGGTAAAAGTAACGGCACAGCTTCAAATTTGAAGTGCAACAACAGCAGAAGTTACAATAACTCTGCTCCTTATTAAGCAGACCAAGCTAATCGAATTATTTACAACATTTGAGTTGTTGGTTGTATGCACCGTTAATTAATGCGCATTACGTATTATATTTTGCATTCACGAGTCTAATATCAAATGCGCATGTCATATGACTGTCAAATGGCGCCTTTATGGTGGTTAAAATTAACCACCATGGGGTATCATCATGCGTAAATTTTTAACAGCACTAGCTCTTGTTTCTATTTTGGGCTCGATCAATGGCAATGCAATAGAAGCTGCGCAGCCTTTTGTTACAGCAAAAGATATTGATTTAACTCATTTTCTACCTGCGCCTCCTGCAAATGATTCAAAACAAACCAAAGAAGAAATTGCAGAAATATTGAATATTCAGGGAAATCGGACGCCTGAACAAGCCAGCGCAGCGGTCGCCGATGCAGAGGAAAACGTGTGGCGATTTGCTGATGTCATGGGGTCAAATTTCACAGCGACTAAATTACCCAAAATATCTGCGTTTTTTGATCGTATTGCGGCGACAGAAGGTGCGGTGATTGATCCAGCAAAAGATTTTTGGAAACGTCCTCGTCCTCACATGCTGTCAGATAAAATAAACCCCATAGTGAAAAAATCTAAATCAGGCTCGTGGCCATCAGGTCATGCAACGTTAGGTTATTTAATGGCAACTCTTTTATCTGACATGGTGCCAGAGAAAAGAAATGAGCTTTATAGCCGTGCTAGTCAATATGCTGAAAATCGTATTATTGCCGGGATCCATTATCGGTCAGACACCATTATGAGTCGTACAGCTGCTGCATTGATTGTACAAAAAATGTTTGAACAGCCTGATTTTAAAGCCGAATTTGATATGGCTCAAAAAGAGCTGAGAAGTAATTTAGGCTATAAATTGCAATAAGATTTTTTGCTTATCTCTAAGGTGGTGTGAGCAAATTCTTTATTTGTTCAACGCTACTGTGAATCGATTGTTGCCCAGATGAATTATCATCTGGGCTTTTTTGTGACTTGCATCGAATTATTTGCGTGTGAATGATTTGATATAGATAACGGCAGAGATGTGTAACAGCATTGTCATTATCTCAGATTAAGCTTACTGAACATCAATGAGTAGGGGTTACTATCATGGACTCACATTTAACCGAAATAAATAACTCCCATCTTTTTATGGAATATTTACGGAGTTCTGGGGTTAAGTCTCCGCTATCACGAAGTGATGAGTGGGAGTTTATAGAAAAAGAACGTGTAGTTGCTCGTATAAAAAAAGATAATGAAGGTAAATCGAAGTTTTTTATTTGTGCTGCTATTCTTGGGCGTAAATAAGCGTTATTAGATAATATATAAGCTTTATTCTGATTGTTTTGTAAGGGTAAGCCGTATATTAGAGATACGGCTTACCCTGTATTTATAACTAATCAACCAAGTTATAGTTTACTAAAAATATTCTTATAGATAGAAAAAGGTTTAGCGCCATATTGAAAGCTGTTTTATATGGTTTAGTAATTACCCAGTCATTAATTTGTATTGGTTTTTATCGTAATCTATGCAATTTTTAAACAGAAAAGCTTTTCAGCCACCGAATATTCAACTTCACCAGAAATACATTGCCCACTAAAGGGTGATGTTTTCCCGCGCGGGTAAGTACGAGGCTTAATTATCAAAACGAAAGTTTTTTCCGATGCTTTCCGAAACGCCATGATAACTTCTGAAGTTATTAATCAATGGGTTCCACAAATCCGCATCAATAATGTCACTGTTTTTTAGTAGCGATTCTTCAGCATGGATATGAATTGCTTTCAATTCCAAAATTGCATGCTTATCTCGTTTAATTACATTTTCTACTAAACACTCCACTTGGAGTGCGCACTCTTGTATACGTAATGGTTGTACTGTTTTGGATGGTTGTGCGGTGAATTCGCCGATGAGGAATTTATCCTCGCAATAACTGAAGCCTGACTTCAACTTTTCCGGCGGAACAGGCTGTTTACCTGTATATCTGGCAATAGATTCAATTTTGTTGGCAAGATTTGCTGATGCAATATTGAGTACAACTTCTGGACAAGATTCGATATTTTCGATGGCTTTTATATTTAAGCTAAGTCCAATTACGATGTTATTCGAAAGCGCCCAACTTGATGAAATTGGGGTAATGTTAGTTGAACCTGCTGCATCTATGGTATTCAATAGAATGACAGTATTTCCCCAATAGAGTGATTTAGGGTGAATTTGTTTATGCATTCATAGCTCCAAAGTAGTCGGTCTACATAATCAGAAAATACATCACAATGTGATATATAATCTAAGGTGCTTCTGTAAAAATATCAACCATAGAGTTTGCTATGCTGACAAAAAATCAATTTGAAGCTCTCTCTGAGTTTCGTTACCAGTTGAAGCGTTTTCTTCACTTTAGTGAGACTGCTGCCAAGGAGCAGGGGCTAACGCCTTTGCAATATTTGTTGCTTTTGCACATTCAGGGCTATCCGGGACGGAATTGGGCAACCGTGGGGGAGTTAGCGGAAAGACTTCAGATGAACCACAATGCAGCGGTGGCTTTACTGACACGATGCGAAGAGTTGAAGCTGGTTGAACGCCGGAAAAACGAAAAAGATCGACGTAAAGTGGAAATACATCTAACGGCAATGGGTGATTCCTATTTACAAAAGTTAGCTCAACAACATAAAACGGAGCTGCAATCACTCCAGAAGACTTTTCAGGTTGCCCAGATAACGGCATTTAATGAGGATCAGGAAACAACCAATGATGAGAAAAAAATCAGTAATGATTAGGTGAAGATGCCAATCATTACTGCCACGAAAGTCAAATAACTATCCTTTATCTTGCCAACGTAGGCGGCACGGTTACCCGAATTACAGAAGCCCTGATGAATTCGAACAGCAAAACATCTCTTGGTCCAGTATCTATCGTTACTGGGTCAGGTCATGGCAATTCGGAATAAGCTAGCAAAACTTAAGATCCATCAACTCTAGGCAGAGGTTCATATCCGGCTATAACGGGCCAAAGTGTTGTTTCCATTTATTCTCTGTCCGGCAGCCAAAAAAGATATGCCACAAAAATATTGTGAATTTCGGTATTTTTCATCCCACATTGAATATATCCACTTGAAAAGAAGGGTTAATTGATTATCTAAATTAGTTCTATCGATATAACGAATTTAGATATAGAAAACATCGGTGCTACTCTGACCGGGTCAAGAGGAGTACCGCAATGACTCAGTATATTAGATTGTTGTTAAATAAAAATGATGTGAGCAGATCACATTACATGGGGTTAATTTTTACCGCTGGTGTCGCCACTGCAGGATTATTGATGTCACAAAGTGCGATGGCGCAGCATTGGGGATTTAGTGCGCTGACTATAGCGATTGCACTAGGAATCCTTTTAGGTAACACCGTTTATCCGCATATCGCGAGTGCATGTGCTTCAGGCGTAGGTGTCGCCAAACAGCAATTACTGCGTACAGGGATTGTACTTTATGGCTTGCGGATCACCTTTCAGCAGATCGCTGGGGTAGGGATGACGGCTATTGTTACCGATTTTATGGTGCTGAGTTCCACCTTTCTGTTGGCTTATTGGCTCGGAACTCGGATCTTCAAGCTAGACAGAGATACGGCGTTATTGATTGGTGCAGGCAGTTCAATTTGTGGGGCGGCAGCGGTGATGGCCACGGAACCGGTGGTTCGTACACAAGCCAGCAAAGTCAGCATTGCAGTCGCAACCGTGGTGGTATTTGGTACTGCAGGCATGTTTTTGTATCCGGCACTCTATCATCTTGGGTTAACAGCATTACCAATATTCCAGACTCAGAACAGCTATGGTGTCTATGCCGGTTCAACAATTCATGAAGTCGCACAGGTATTTGCGGCAGGTCAGGCGGTTGGGTCTAAAGCTGCGGATATTGCCGTTATCGTGAAAATGATCCGGGTAATGATGTTGGCACCTTTCTTGTTGTTACTTTCTGGCTGGCTGCGACTTCGTTCTGCCAATCTGTCTGAACAGAGTCGCAAAATAACCATCCCGTGGTTTGCGGTGTTTTTTGTGGTAATGGCTGGCATCAACTCGCTGCAATGGTTGCCGGCATCACTTACTCATGAACTGATTGTGCTGGATAATTTTTTGCTCGCGATGGCGATGGCGGCGTTAGGCTTAACCACCCATATGGGGGCGATCCGTTCTGCGGGGATCAAACCGCTGATGTTGGGCGCTATTCTTTTCGTGTATTTGATTCTGGGCGGTGGGGTTATTAACTGGCTGGTTGCGAATTATTGTTAAGCTATCACGAACCAGTGCAAAGGGACTAAATGTGGATAATACAAAAAGTTCAGATAATTTTTTCTAGGTAAATACAAGTAACGATGGAATCAACAATGAGCCGTCATATGCGCACCCGCAGTGGTTTCTGCGGGTACATAAAGCTGTTTACTAGAACGGAATTGTTTTGGTCAGTAAGCCAATAAAGGCTGCCCCCATAATTACCTGTATCACACTGCGTTTATAGCGGAACAAAGCGATTGCGGCGACAACGGCAATTACTGCCGAAGTAATATCGAAGTTTCCCTCAAAGCCTTTCGGCCATAGAACATGATAACCAAAAAACAGCGCCAGATTCAGTACAACGCCGACCACCGCTGCTGTAATCGCCGTTAACGGTGCCGTAAATTTGATGTTGTTATTGGTACTTTCCACGAGTGGTCCACCTGCCAGAATAAAAATAAAGGAAGGAAGAAACGTGAACCAAGTGACCAGTAGTGCGGCGATAGTGCCTGCGAAAAACAGTGAGTCAGGTCCGAAGACACCTTTGACATAACCACCAATAAAACCAACAAAGGTCACAACCATGATAAGCGGTCCCGGCGTGGTTTCGCCTAAACCAAGGCCATCAATCATTTGAGTCGGTGTCGCCCAGCCGTATATATTTACAGCACCCTGATAGACATAAGGCAGCACCGCATAGGCACCACCAAAAGTCAGCAAAGCTGCTTTAGTAAAAAACCAGCCCATTTGTGTCAACGTATTATCCCAACCATACGTGACGGTCAGAAACATCATTGGTACACACCAAAGCAGAAGACCGGCACCAATAACTTTGGTGAATCTTAACCAGCTGAAGATGGCATGAGCTGGTGTTGGTGTATCATCATCGATAAACGCGGCACCATAATTTTTGTCATTCTTACCATGGCCGCCACCGATCTTAAATGTATCCGGTGCAACACGTCCCCCGATGTAACCAATCAGCGCAGCTACTGCCACGATAGCAGGGAATGGCATATTCAACGCGAAAATAGCCACAAAGGATGCAGCCGCAATACCCCACAACCAACGATTCTTCAGTGCACGAGAACCTATCCGATGGGCCGCCTGAACAACAATCGCCGTCACTGCCGGTTTGATCCCGTAAAAGATACCAGCAATAACCGGTACATTCCCATAGGCAATATAAATCCAGGATAAGCCAATCAGGATCAGTAAAGAGGGCAGCACAAACAAGGCTCCGGCGATCACGCCACCCCAAGTGCGGTGCATCAGCCAGCCGATATAGGTAGCTAATTGTTGCGCTTCGGGGCCTGGGAGCACCATGCAATAGTTCAGTGCATGTAAGAACCGTTTCTCCGAGATCCAGCGTTTGTTCTCAACCAGTTCTTGATGCATGATCGAGATCTGCCCCGCAGGGCCGCCAAAGCTGATGAATCCCAGTTTCAGCCAGAAGATAAATGCCTGCCAGAAACTAATAGCTGAAGGCGGTGATTCACTCTTCGTGATGTTCAGTTCCGTTTTGTCCATGGTGGTTATCCTTTATGAAAGCTGGCAAGTAGTCCGTCAAAAACGCTTGAAGCGGTTTGGAGCAACAGATCATCATCCTGGATGCTTGTTCTCATTCCGGCGAGAATGCTTTCTATGCCTGCGGCTTCTGTCGGTTGAATACCGCCCACATCGAGAAAGTGAATGATTTGACTTAGTTTTGACATCGCAGGTGAATCAAGATCAAAGCTACGCACCAATACTTCAAAGGTCACCAGTCCTTCTACATGGCTAAATCTGGCACCGTCAAAATCAAAACCAATGGCGGTTTCAGGGATCGCGTTTAGGTCGTTCAGCCACAAAAATTGCGCATTGATATCAATAAATCGCTTAATCAGCCAGGCACTGGCCAGTCTATCAACCCAAGGTCGTGCTCTGGTTGCCCAGATCTGACTGATAAATGCATCGGTATTCAGACGTTCAAGCGTCTTACTGACCGAGCTTGGTTCATTGGGCGATAAGGTTTTCGAGCAAACGAATTCCAGTTCAGTTAATGCAAATTCGGTTTGCTTTTGAGCTTCATTCGGGAAGAAATCGATGCTGGCAATGGCAGAAAATGTTTTGCGTAGTTTGCGTAATTGTTTCAGCACATCATGAACATTATCCGCAGATAACATGAGCTTTAATGGGGATAGTTCATTGACTAAATCAGCGTAATCGGCTGAACGATCGAATAAATGAATAAATTCTGACTGTTCTACACTCTCGATGTGGAACACATGAGCCAAACCACCCAATTCACGGATCTCGTTTGCACACGACAACAGCGCGTTTTTACCTGTTTCTGTCTTAGGCATCAGATACACGCCATCGCGAAGCACCGCAGCGCCCGATGACTTCAGTGAACGCCAGATCCGTTGTCTGGCGGTGGCATTCTCTGTTGGTAAAGAAAGGATCAAACTGTATAGATGCATTTTGTCGATGTGTCATCAATCAAGTAGAGATAACTACATTATGAAATCATGTTCTACAAAATAACAATTTAAACCGGAATTTATCGATAACATGGTGGTAAGAAGCGGGTGCAAACGTCTGTATCGGTGGTATATGAAAATTATCTTAGATCAGGAAATTGACGATAGATGCCTAACATCAAGTTTGAAGTGCTACATTCATAGCGTGTGTTCACGGCAACTTTATTCTGACCGTTATCTAATTCGGGAAAACTACGTTGGAAGTAGGGTTCTATCGTAGTTATTTTGAATAAATATATTCTGGATCAGGATGAACAAACAGGATGCGATTGATTAATGAGAACTCAAATTAAAAATCCTTTTCCCAGCGGCAATTTCTAAACGGTCGGACTCATCAATACCGATATTGATAGCTTGAACGCTCAAATTTTTACCCCTTCTGTATGTTTTATAGATCAAACGGGGTCGCGTTCCATACTGTAATATCCCTTCAGCAGAAGGGCTTTAATTGCGTCTCATTTTATTGATTTTTATCATAAAACGGATAATTAAAACATCATGTGAATGCGTTGCGCCTATAGTTAAAAAACTAAGTTGGAATGTGCCTATTAATGCATATGTTATTCAGCATGTTCCTGTTCATCTTCAAGGAGGCGGCAATGAGTAATTCTGATCCTGCTGGAAAATGTCCGTTTATGCATGGCAGTACCACATCTGCCGATATTGCAAATTCAAATTGGTGGCCCAAGGCCCAGAATCTCGACATTCTGCACCAACATGATAGCAAGACCAATCCAATGGACTCTGGTTTCAACTACCGGGATGAAGTGAAAAAACTGGATGTGGATGCACTTAAAAACGATCTGAAAGCATTGATGACAGAAAGCCAGTCATGGTGGCCTGCTGACTGGGGCCACTATGGTGGACTAATGATCCGCATGGCCTGGCATTCGGCAGGAACCTATCGCATTGCAGACGGTCGTGGTGGTGCAGGGACGGGAAATCAGCGATTTGCCCCTCTCAATTCATGGCCAGATAACACCAATCTGGATAAGGCTCGTCGTCTTCTTTGGCCCATCAAGAAAAAATATGGCAACAAGCTCAGTTGGGCTGATCTGATCATTTTGGCCGGCAACATGGCCTATGAATCAATGGGTCTGAAAACCTTCGGTTTTGCATTTGGACGGGAGGATATCTGGCATCCTGAAAAAGACATCTACTGGGGATCAGAAAAAGAATGGCTGGCACCAAGTGGCGGTGCTGGTAGTCGTTACTCCGGTGAGCGCGATCTGGAAAATCCGTTAGCGGCTGTCATGATGGGCTTAATTTATGTGAATCCGGAAGGCGTTGATGGCAAACCTGATCCATTAAAAACAGCGAAAGACATGCGGGTCACATTTGCCAGAATGGCGATGAATGACGAGGAAACTGTGGCCTTGACCGCTGGCGGTCATACGGTTGGGAAGGCGCACGGTAATGGCAGTGCTGCTAATTTAGGCCCAGCACCAGAAGGTGCTGAATTGGAAGAACAAGGATTAGGCTGGATGAACCATACCAGTCGGGGGATAGGCCGGAACACAGTGACCAGCGGTATCGAAGGAGCTTGGACAACCCATCCTACTCAATGGGATAACGGATATTTTGATCTGCTCTTTGGCTGTGACTGGTGGCTGCAAAAATCGCCGGCAGGAGCATGGCAGTGGGAACCGGTAAATATCAAAGATGAGGATATGCCAGTCGATGTTGAAGACCCTGCAATCCGGCATAAACCCATGATGACCGATGCGGATATGGCATTGAAATTTGACCCGGATTATCGCAAATATGCTGAGCGATTCCACAAAGATCCAGCATATTTCTCAGAGGTGTTTGCCCGCGCTTGGTTTAAATTAACTCACCGCGATATGGGGCCGAAATCCCGCTATCTTGGACCTGATATCCCCGCTGAAGATCTGATCTGGCAAGATCCTATTCCGGCAGGAAGAGCGGATTACAATGTGGCGGTATTGAAAGACAAAATTGTAGCCAGTGGCCTGAGCATTAGTGAGCTGGTCAGTACTGCATGGGATAGCGCCCGAACTTTCCGTGGCTCTGATAAACGAGGTGGCGCAAATGGTGCGCGTATTCGCCTTGCCCCGCAAAAAGACTGGGAAGGAAATGAACCAACTCGGCTGACAAAAGTATTAGGCATTCTTGAAACAATTGCTGCTGAAAATAACGTCAGTGTTGCAGATGTTATTGTGCTTGCGGGAAATACGGGGATTGAATTGGCAGCTAAAGCTGCTGGTTTTGATATTACGGTACCATTTGCCTCTGGCAGGGGAGATGCCACTTCGGAACAAACGGATGCTGAGTCATTCGCTGTGTTGGAACCTCTGGCAGATGGTTTCCGGAATTGGCTGAAGAAAGATTATGTCGTTAGTGCCGAAGAGTTACTACTTGATCGGGCTCAACTAATGCGGTTAACAGCAAAGGAAATGACCGTATTGATCGGTGGTATGCGGGTGTTAGGTACTAACTACGGCGGCACACAACATGGTGTATTTACTGATCGTGTTGGTGCACTCACCACTGATTTCTTCACCCATCTGACCGATATGGCCTATCAGTGGAAACCCGCAGGCAAAAACCTGTATGAAATCCAGGACCGCAAAACTGGTGTTGTAAAATGGACAGCAACCCGTGTTGATCTGGTGCTAGGTTCAAATTCAGTGCTACGTGCTTATGCGGAGGTCTATGCACAAGAGGATAACAAAGAGAAATTCGTACATGATTTTGTTGCAGCATGGACAAAAGTCATGAATGCAGACCGATTTGATCTTTGTTAAACCACATCAGCGTGGGTTGACCTCAAAATAGGTATCCAGATAATGCCAATTGATTTTTTTCATTGGCATTATCTGTTATCGACAAACAGATCCTTACTAAGAAAAAGTAACTCGAAACCTCAGGTATTAACAGTAACGAACTTAAGAAAATCAATCTGCATCGTGAAGATGCATTTGTTTGGCAAACTGGCAAAGCAAATCGCGCTACGTGGAAAAGTGAAGAGAACCATAGCCAATTCTTTAAACTTTTCACGTAGGAGTGCGGTAGTGGAAACTGGATGGGCAAGAATACAGTTTTATCGGGCAAATACGGTTCTGTATCGGAAGTCCCAAAAAGACAGGCAAGAGCATTAAGAGTTAGTAAACTTAAATAGTTAATTTAACAAATGTCTATAGGATACGTCATACATGGTTTGAGTTTTTAAGTAATATGCAGTACCCAATAGGGCTAGAAGCAAGGTGGTATTAGTTTTTTAACAATTCCACTTCATGTACTTAACTTAGCCTATATGGCTACAGTGGACTCGATGGCTGATTTTCCTGAAGGGTTTCCTCAATGCGTGTTTCCCAATAAAATGTTGAATGTTGCTATTTTATGCCAGAGTATATGCGGCTGAGATTCAACTTAACTGGTTTTTCGGTTTCGTATGGCCACTTCAAATCCCATTCATTCAAGTCCTGCTCGCCGCCGTCAACATATTCGCCATATCATTCGTCGATTCGTCCGTCGCGATTACACATCACCGAAAGTTCTCATACTGGCTGTTTTGACCGGCATTTTGACCGGAACAATCTGTGCTTTATTTGAATTTTGTACAGATTTGGTAGTCGAGCATCGCATGGGCTACTTGGAAGGTGTTGAGTCCCAGTGGCGTTGGGTTGCCGCATTTATCATAAGTGGCGTTCTTGCCATGATAGCGTTTTACCTAATGCATCGTTTTGCTCCTGAAGCTGGAGGCTCAGGAATTCCAGAGATCGAAGGTGCTTTAGATGACATCAGACCCGTACGCTGGAAACGGGTATTACCAGTGAAATTTTTGGGCGGTACTTGCTCACTTGGTTCTGGAATGATTCTGGGGAGAGAGGGGCCATCGGTTCAAATTGGCGGGAATGTCGGAAAAATGGTTGCTGATTTATTCCGCTTTCCTAAAGACAATGCTCACGCACTTTTAGCCGCAGGCGCTGCGGCGGGGTTGGCTTCTGCATTTAATGCGCCGTTGGCCGGAATTCTATTTGTCTTGGAAGAGATGCGTCCCACCTTTCGGTATTCATTTTTATCGATCAAAGTCGTATCGACTGCTGTAATTTGTTCCACTATCACCCGACAAATTTTCTTTGGAACCGGAGCAGTATTTGTTATTCCCGCATTTAAGACGCCATCAATTCCTACACTGATGATTTTTTTAATATTCGGTTGTGTCATGGGCAGTGTGGGTTTCATTTTCAATAAAATGGTGAATATATTCCAGGATGCTTACCTCACCCTTCATCAAAACCGACGGTTTCGTTTCGTCTCCATTGGCGTATTGCTCGGTGGATTATTTGGTGTTCTGTCTTTGTACGGACATGGACTGACTTCCGGTGGTATGAAAGTGATCTCTCAGTGGGTTACTGAACCCATGCAGCTCAACATGCTGTTTTGGTTATTGGTCTGGCGTTTTCTTGGTACATTACTCTGTTTCTGCTCTGGTGTACCTGGTGGCATATTTGCACCTTCACTTGCTCTTGGTACTTTGTGTGGAGCTCTGTGTGGCACGGTTGTTTCTTTGTTATTCCCTGAATTAACGGTGCAATACGGCGTCTTTCCTATTGTGGGAATGGGGGCACTGTTTGCTGCCTCGGTCAGAGCACCAGTGACTGGAATAGTGCTTGTGACAGAAATGACAAATAACTACGCGCTGATTTTGCCAATGATGGTGACAACGCTGAGTGCAACATTGGTCGCTCAGTGGCTGGGTGGTAAACCAATCTATAGCCAGATACTCGAACGAACACTCCGCTTGGCAAATATCAAACGTAAGCAAGAAGAAGCTCACGTGCAGACAATGTAATCGTTATAAAAAATAATGACGCCCCAAGATCCCTAGAAATATTTGGTTTAGAGCAGTGATAGCTGCTTTAAACCAAATCGTATTCCTATAACGGCTGAAAGCCATCCGATCAAAGTTACTGTAGTTAACCGATAATAAATGGAAAGGTTGTTGTCATAATTCAAATGTGAATAAACGCTCTGACCATTGAAATGATTCTGATACCTAAAATATATCGAGTGAATTAGCTTTAAAGACCCTCAATCGAAGCCTTATTCTGCCCAATCAATAATTGATAAAATTTTTGTCTAAGCTAACGTCACAGTCTTGTCATTTAAATGTCATTTTTCATCCTTAAAGTCACATCGACTGGTCATGGAACATCACTAATTCGATTAATTAAGAATGTAGGAAAAATGAAAATGACGTTTAAAATGCTTGCTCTAGGCGTAGCTATAGCTTCATCTGCGACAATTTCTTATGCCTCTGATGTGACAGGCGCTGGTTCTTCTTTTGCTGCACCTTTGTATTCAAAGTGGGCTGAGTCTTATAATAAAGTAAGCGGTACTCGAATGAACTATCAGTCCATTGGTTCTGGTGCCGGTATTAAACAAATCATTGCAAAAACAGTCGATTTTGGCGCTTCTGATATGCCATTAACCGATGAAGAATTAGCTAAAAATAGTTTAGTTCAGTGGCCAACAGCCGTTGGTGGCATTGTGCCAGTAGTCAAAATTGATGGTATTAATGCCAATCAATTGAAATTAACAGGCTCCATTCTGGCCGATATATTTATTGGTAAGATCACAAAATGGAATGACCCAGCCATCGTTAAACTAAATGGCGATATCAAATTACCAGACACGCAAATTTCTGTTGTTCATCGAGCTGATGCTTCAGGTACAACTTTTGGTTTCTCAAATTATTTGAGCAAAGTTAATCCTGAATGGGCTCAGAAATATAAATTTGGTACTACCGTTAACTGGCCCGTTGGTGTCGGTGGCAAAGGTAATGAAGGTGTATCCGCCTTTGTACAACGCCTGTCTGGTTCTATCGGCTACGTTGAAACCGCTTATGCCAAATCAAACCACATGACGACGGTGGAATTACAAAATGCGGACGGTAATTTTGTAGCCGCAACTGAACAAAGCGTTAAAGCTGCCGCTGCTGGTGCTGATTGGTCTAAATCATTTTACCAGATCCTGACAAATCAACCGGGTAAGGAATCATGGCCAATTACAAGTGGTACATTTGTACTGGTGCACCGCGTTGCTGATAAATCAGAACAGACTCAAGAAGTATTGAAATTCTTTGATTTTGGTTTCAGTACCGGGGATCAAATGGCAGAACAACTGCAATATGTTCCTATGCCTGTTTCAGTAAAAGAACAAATCCGTAAGGAATGGTTGACCATCGAAGCACCTGGTGGCCAAGCTCTCTGGAAAAAATAAGATACATACTGCCAGCTTCATGCTGGCAGTTTTTCTTTTTTAAGAGATCTCATAATGGATTTTAGCTATACCTCTGCAACTGACGTTGAAAAGCAAATATTTAACACCAAATCTGTTTTTCGTCGTTACAAGATAAATAATATCGGTGATTTGATCTTCGCTACATTAGCGTTAAGCGCAGCTTGTATTACTCTGGCAGCCTTGGCCGGGATCATCTTTTCTCTCTTCATTGGTGCCTGGCCTGCGATCCATCAGTTTGGATTGAAATTCTTTCTGGATACCAACTGGGATCCAGTTAATGAGCAATTTGGTGGATTCACCATGATCTATGGGACGTTAATAACGTCTTTGATCGCGCTATTGATAGCTGTTCCGGTCAGTTTTGGTATCGCTGTGTTTTTGACAGAATTATCACCTCGCTGGTTACGGCTTCCTCTGACCACCGCAATTGAATTACTCGCTGCTATTCCTTCTATTGTTTATGGCATGTGGGGATTACTTGTTTTTTCGCCTTTGTTGTCTACATATGTGCAGCAACCATTACAACTCTGGCTTGGAAACATTCCTGGCATCGGCGCATTATTTCAAGGACCACCTGTTGGTATCGGTATTTTTGCTGCCGGTATTATTTTGGCAATAATGATCATTCCTTTTATTGCGTCAGTGATGCGAGATGTTTTTGAAGTTACACCACCCATGCTGAAAGAGTCCGCATACGGTATCGGCTGCACCACATGGGAGGTCATGTGGCACATTGTATTACCTTATACCAAGGTGGGTGCTATTGGCGGCATCATGCTTGGTTTGGGGCGTGCAATGGGGGAGACGATGGCAGTTACTTTTATCGTAGGTAATACCAGTTCATTTACTGGCGCATCGTTATTTGAACCAGGTAATACCATCACATCCGTATTAGCCAATGAATTTGCTGAAGCATCAACCGTACATCAATCCGCATTATTCTATTTAGGTTTGGTTCTGTTTTTTATTACGTTTGTCGTATTAGCGTTGTCAAAAGCATTGATCTTTAAACTGACAAAACGCGAAGGGGGACGGGCATAATGCTTCTTCGTTCTTCATCGATCGCTGCTGCTAAAAATCTACGCTTTCAGCGTCGTAAACTCAGTAATCTTATCGCATTGACCTGCTCAATGTTAGCAATGACATTTGGCATGGTTTGGTTAATTTGGATCTTGGTATCAGTCGTACAAATGGGGTTCAAAGGCCTGACATTAACGATATTAACCCAAATGACGCCATCGCCAGATTCTGATGGTGGGCTACTTAATGCAATTTATGGCTCAGTGTTAATGACTGCTGTGGGAACTGCAATAGGAACACCAATAGGATTGATGACAGGGGTGTATCTTTCTGAATATGGTGGTCGTTCATTGTTTTCAAAGACGACTCGGTTCATCAATGACATTCTTTTATCCGCACCCTCTATTGTTATCGGATTATTTGTTTACGCGCTGATAGTCGCCCAAACGAAGACATTTTCTGGCTGGGCAGGTGCAATAGCTCTGGCTTTAATGGTTGTGCCCGTTGTTGTAAGAACCACAGAAGATATGTTGCGTTTGGTTCCAAATACATTGCGTGAGGCTGCGTATGCATTAGGGACTCCAAAATGGAAAGTCATCTCACATGTCGTATTAAAATCGGCAAGATCCGGTGTTCTAACTGGGATCATGTTGGCTGTTGCCCGAATCACTGGTGAAACGGCGCCGTTGTTATTCACAGCATTGAACAATCAATTTTGGGTAACTGGATTATCACAACCCACAGCGAGTTTGCCCGTCACAATTTATAAATTTGCTATGAGTCCATACAGCAATTGGCAGCAATTGGCTTGGGCTGGTGTATTGATAATTACTTTCGGTGTTTTGGTTATCAACCTTACTGCCCGAATGTTATTTGGTAAAAAGGATTGAAAAAAGTAATGAGATATCAGAACAATCTACTCAATCTGGAGCCCAAAGCGGATGTCAGTCAGCTTGACCCGTGTTTTTCCGTAAGAAATTTGAATTTCTATTATGGTAATTTTAGGGCACTTAAAGATGTCAGTATGGATATCCCGCAACAATGCGTAACAGCATTTATTGGACCGTCTGGGTGCGGAAAGTCGACTTTACTGCGTATTTTTAACCGTATGTATGAGCTGTATCCCGAACAACGAGCAGATGGAGAAATCCAAATTAATGGACAAAATATTCTTCATGCAAAAGAAGATGTATCACTGATACGAGCCAGAATTGGCATGGTGTTTCAAAAGCCAACACCTTTCCCGATGTCAATTTATGAAAATATTGCATTTGGTATTCGTTTGTATGAAAAACTCCCTCGCTATCAGATGGATGAGCGTGTTGAGTGGGCTTTGAAAAAAACTGCACTGTGGGATGAAGTAAAAGACAAATTACATCAAAGTGGAATGAGTTTATCTGGTGGTCAACAACAACGGTTATGTATTGCCAGAGCTATAGCAATCAAGCCGGAAGTGCTGTTGCTGGATGAACCAACCTCAGCATTAGATCCGATTTCAACAGCTAAAATTGAAGAGCTAGTGATCGAATTAAAACAAGATTATACAGTTGTTATCGTGACACATAATATGCAGCAAGCCGCCCGAGTCTCTGATTTTACTGCATTTATGTATCTTGGTGAGTTAATTGAATTTGATAATACAGACCAAATCTTCTTGAAGCCTCGCCGGAAGGAAACTGAGGATTACATAACAGGTCGATTTGGATAACTCTAATTAATCTGGATGGCCCTTGCAACTAGAAACCATTCAGATTAATTTACCGCATGGTGGATGTGGTCTCATTTGGATTTTTCTGTGGAGGGATATATCGACTAGTTTTTAAAGGCATCAAATATTACATAGCCACCTAACAGAACTAAAAAGACACCAAATAGAGTTTTTAATATTTTTACGTCGAGCTGAGCTGCTATCCGGGCGCCAAGCCAACTACCAACTAACACCATCAATGCAATAATAAGTGCAGCTCGTAAATCAACGTTTCCATGCCTGTAATATTCCCATACCGCAGCAATTCCTACAGGAGGGAGAAGAATGGCAAGACTAGTTCCAGTCGCTAATTTCTGAGAGAAACCGAGTAAATACATTAAAGCTGGCACAATTAATATTCCGCCGCCAATTCCAAAAACACCAGAGAGTAAACCAGCGGAAAGGCCTATCATGAGTAAACCAATCAACACCATAAAAAACACCTGTAATCAGTTATTCATCACAAAAATATTTTTGTCCGTTTGCAATTGAATTCATAAAAATGAAGAAATTTAGTTCTGCCTATCATGAACTTTATATCGCTGAATCACCATATTTAATTTGTTGGCAGTCCAGCGATATGATTAATAATGTGACTTTAATTAAAAATTCGTTGTATTAACAGTGCTAGATAATCCCATAAACGGCTAAAAATTCCACCTTCATTCACAGTATTTAGTGCTACAAGAGGGTGCTGTGCAATATCTTTACCGTCAATACGTAAAAATATGGTCCCAACTGTTTCACCTTGTTTAATTGGTGCATGTAATTCTCTATTGAGCTGGAAGTCGGCTTTTAATTTACTTGCTGTATTCCTCGGTACTAATAGATTAATATCTTGATCTGTACCTAGGCTGATTTCCATTTTATCTCCCATCCAGATCCGTTGTTTGGTGAGTTCTGCTCCTTGTTTGTATGGCTGGATATTTTGATAAAAACGGAAACCGTAAGTGAGTAATTTCTTACTTTCTTCAGCTCGTTGTTGTTCACTATTGGCACCGATAACAACGGATATGAGCCGCATATTTTCTGGCCCAGTGGCTGACGCCACTAAATTATAGCCAGCCTGACTAACATGACCGGTTTTTATGCCATCAACTACCAGCGTTTTATCCCACAACAGTCGATTACGGTTATGTTGTGCAATACCGTTGAAAGTGAAATCTTTTTGTGAATAGATTGCATATTCATTTGGTAAATCATGGATCAATGCTCGGGCTAATATAGCCATATCATGTGCTGTAGAGTAATGATCCTCATTGTATAGACCATGTGCATTCACAAAGTGAGTATTTTTCATGCCTAATTTTGCAGCCCATTGGTTCATCAAACTAGCAAATGAGTCTTCAGAACCAGCAATATGTTCTGCCATAGCAATACAAGCATCGTTTCCTGAATCAATGATAATACCTTTATTAAGGTTTTCTACGCTGACTTGTTTTCCTACTTCAATGAACATCTTTGAAGAGTCACCATAGTTTTTTGCCCAGGCATTTTTACTGATAGTGACCATATCTGTTGGTTTTATTCGCCCTGACTTCAGCTCCTGACCAATCACATATGAAGTCATCATTTTAGTTAAACTGGCGGGAGGTAAACGCTCTTCAGGACTTTCACCAAACAGTAACTGACCACTGTTGTAATCCATTAGTATATAAGCTTTTGCGGTAATTTGTGGTGGGCTTGGTATTGCTGTTGAGACGGGGTCTGGCCTTGGATCTGGTTTTGCTAATGGAGTCGGGGCTGGAATTTGTGCGGATGAAATAGTTATGGCAAAGCTCGGAACACTAATACTGAGTAAAGTGGTTAGTAGAACAAGGTATGTTAATTTCAACGTGTTGATCCTTATCTATCCAGAGTTTATGTGTGCGATTTGATACATCATGGTTAGTTGAAATATAGAGCACCATGCAAATACTTAATTTTCCTCGTGATCGCACAAAATAAAAGATGCCCAATGTTCCCTGGCCGACCTTATTACATAAAATATCGATTGAAATTTTTTAAAAAATGAAAAACCACGGAGCAACAAGTGTTAACTCACATTGCAAAGCTAGCAAGGAAATCTTAATTTTCCCTTAACGTTGTAATTTATAGATGCACGATAAAATATATAGCTATATTTATAAAATCGATTTGATTAATTAGTTTTACTGATTAATGTTTGGGTGAACAATTCAACATGTTTTTTAACTAAGTGTGGCTGGTGTAAATGATGTTTTCACCCAAGGGATTGAGTGTTTTTATAGGGAAATTAAATTATAATTAACTGTTGTTATATGTTTATTTTAACAGTTAAATGTGGTGGCCATTCAGGCTTTTAATTAAGTGGTTTATTTTTATAACTGGCATTTTGTTAGGTGTTCAAATAATAGATCTAAAATTCGTATTAGGAGTTGCATTTATATGCAACTCCTTGTTTTTTATATCTTCAATGCTTTCTCCTATTGTCCTTGTCTCATCTGTCTTCCCATTCCTTTCCCTTGACCATTCATCATGGGGGTTTCCGGTAAAGTAACACCTTTTGCTTTGGCTCGCTCAAGCATCAAATTATGATGTTCAATACGTATTTTTTGACGTTCTTCTGGGGTCTTGGCATTTAACATTTTTGCACGATATTCAGTCCGTTCAGAAGGAGTCATAAGTTGATATCCAAAAATGGTGTCTTGTTTCAGTGAAACTGACGGCGCTACGGGTTTAGTTAGTTCTACGTTTTTTTCCGCCGCGATACCAATTACAGGGATCAATAACAGAGCAATTAATGCTGATTTGAACGAAAGAGCTGATGACATTTGTCTTTCCTTATCAAATAGTAGAAGTGTTAGCTTCTAGTGAATTTGCGTATTTTAAGTATAGTTCACATTAGTTCGTGTTTTTCTAATATAATCGAATTTAGAGGAATATCTCGATAGTTAAATGCGGGCAGATTGGTAAACGAGATAATTTTGATAAACAACAATCAATTTATATTGTTGATATAAGCGCTCTGAAGTCAGAGCTCTTATATATTTTTAGCCAAATTTTACAAATAATTTGGAGTAGGGCATTTTTAGTTTACTGATCGCATCCTGAATGGCAGGTGCGTCTTTCTTGAATAATGCTTTTTGGAGTGTCGCTATTGATGCATTTTGTGCATCAAGTAATTTAATGAATTCAGGATTGTTTCTAAATTCCGTTGGCGCTTCTGAACTGAGTTTTTCGTTGAGATAGATTAACGATCCGGCCTTAAGCGTTAATTTTTGTATCCCATCTGACTCAGCCAATATTTTCTTGCTGTGTTCTATAAGTTGTTCCATAACGGCATGATAAGCATTCATGTGGTCGCTATAAACGATAACCTGATTACGGTGGCGTAGTTCCGCCAGCGATCCTCGCACTTTCTCCAGTGTTTGGTGTGCTATAGATAATTTCTTGTCTTTTACTTGTTCGATTGCTTCAGAATAACTTTGTGTCACAGTTTCCAGTGTGGCAGTAAATCCGGTATCTCGGTCATAAGGCGCTGGTGCTTTCGACCCAAATTGTTCAGATATTTTTTTCCATGTCAGCTGAGCTTGCTGCACACTATTTAAGGCTTCTTCCTGTGTTCCATTTCCTGTCTTGAACAATGCAACCCGATAGGGCACATATGCTTGTTGCATCGCATCGGTAAACGTGTCCGCAGCATAAGCAGTAGACAAAGCAAGTGATAATGCACTGGCAATCATTAATTTTTGCATAAAATATTCTCAAATTAGATGGGTTAATATTTTTCATCATTGATGTTTGCTGTATCTAACCCTGCTCTGTTTAATAGCAGGGTTAGTGTTCCTTCAATTAATATTGAGAACTATTCCAATTTATCAATACCAAGATATTTCAGCATGAATCGTTCATACATCGGTTCGGTATCTCCAATTTGCATTTTATGTAGGAAATACTTTTCAAATCCGATTTTTGCCAGATGAACCCATTTCCCTTTCTTAAACCAAGCCACATTTCTGGGGGGAATTTGAGGCATGGCGACAAAAGCGGCACCTGTATCACCCATATCGGCTAAACAGATAGCATTCCAAGTCGCCTTACACGTAGGCTGCTGTCCCATTAGTTCTGCTTTAATATTATGCGTAATGGCTCTCACCATTGACTCAATCATATAGCCCGTTTTGGGTACACCAGTAGGGACGGGGGTTTTACTTAGCGGTGGAATTGCGATACAGACACCAGCAGCATAAATTTGTGGGTATTTAGGATTCCGCTGATGATCATCCACTAATACAAATCCGCGAGGATTCACTAACCCTTCTATAGATCGCAAGGGCGCAATCCCTCGGAACGCTGGTAACATCATGGCGTGTTGATATGGCAGACTATGGTGTCGCTTAACATTACCATCTTCATCCAACTCATCGATTTCCATTTTGCCATCAATGATTCCGAGTGTTTTCGCGTTACAGATCCAGCTGATATCACGTTGTCTTAGTTCACTTTCCAACATACCTTTCGAATCACCGACCCCATTCAAACCAAGGTGTCCAATGTAAGGTTCACTGGTAATGAAGGTCATAGGCACTGATTTTCTGACTTTTTTATCTCTCAGATGTTTATCCAAAATAAATGCGTATTCATATGCTGGCCCAAAACAGGAAGCCCCCGGCATCGCACCGACAATCACATGACCAGGTTCGTTAATAAGTTTATTTACGTTATCCCGGCAATGTTCTGCGTGCGTTAATGTACAAACACTACTCGTTCCACCTGCGTCGGGACCTGCTCCTGTTATTTCATCAAATGCCAATTCAGGACCGGTGCACAAGACTAAAAAGTCATAATTTAGTTTTTGTCCATCCGCTAGTTCGAGCTGTTGTTGTGCGGCATTAAGGCTTTCTAAGCCGGAAGCGATAAACCGGATCGATTTTTTGCGGACATAGGGTTCTATAGGAATTGATGTTTCTTTGCGTTGTCGCCATTCGACGGCAATCCATGGGTTAGATGGGGTAAACTCAAAATCGGGTTTATTATTGATCAGGATAACTTCGTGCTGTTGACCTAATTCCGCTTTAAGCTCATAAGCTGCTGACATCCCACCTAAGCCAGCACCAACTACAATTATTGTTGCCATCTGAGATCTCCGATCCATTGAATCCGGGCCAGATCCACATCATTTGGCTTAGTAACAAGCCTTTTTCTCTGGCAGAGTGATCACGTTAGAAATTGAAAATTAATATTCCTTCCTATATTCACTTTAGTCCCATTTTTCTAAAAACGCTTTCAGCTGGGCAGAACCCGGTAAAAGCGCTTTGTAACAAATTAGCGCCGACAAAAAGAGTCAACAGCACGAACCATGGGCTGACCCAATAAGTTAATGCAACGGAGAGTAATACCATGGTGCCGGCTAGGGCTCGAACCGCTTTATCTATAGTCATAAGTTCCTCAAATATTCACTGATTAAACGTCATCCAAATTTGCCTACTGAAATTTGATCTATCTGCGATTTTTATTTGATTAAGTGGCGGATAAATGTGATTTCTCACTATAACCATCGAATAGATCTAGACTTTCATTAGTTATAGCATATCCAAAGGGATATACTTTAGGTATATCTAATTAAAGGGTTTTAGTCATGCGATGTCTTTCGATCCTGCTTATTTTTGCTTCTTTTATTGTTCATGCTGAAGCGGTGGTATCTGACACCTTGCCAGTAACATTATCAGCAGTACCTGAATGGTTTGTCATGGACGCCAGAGTAGAGCCGATTGATCAAGGAACGGTTTCAGCGCAAACCAGCGGGCGGGTGAGCGCCATCAGCGTCGATGTGAATGATGTGGTGCCCAGTGGTCATCTGTTAGTTGAAATCACCAACACCTCACAAACCGCCGGACAAGACCAAGCCAAAGCGGCAGTAAAAGCGGCGGAAGTGCGTTATAACGATGCCGAACGGCAACGGTTACGACTGGTTGATTTAGTCAAAAAAGGCTCGGTTTCCCGCCGCGAATACGACAGTGCCGCCACGGAAGCGCAAGCTGCCGCCAGTGTGCTCAAGCAAGCGCGAGCTGAACTGGTTCAAGCTGGCGAAAATCTCGGTTTTACCCGTATTGTTGCCCCGTATGCCGGTGTAGTTTCCGCCCGGCATGTGTCATTAGGTGAAACGGTCAACCCCGGCCAGCCGTTACTCAGCGGTTATGCCTTCGAAAATATGCGCGTGGTGGCTTCGCTGCCGGCACGTTACGTTGCGCAGTTGAAAGAAACGACACCGCTACAAATCACTTTTCCTGATGGTCAGGTCATTACGCTGCCGCAGCATCAGCTGTATCAGTTCGCTGATCCGACCAGCCACAGCTTTACTTTACGGGCTAATTTGCCGAAACAAACCACGCCGATCTGGCGTAATGGCAGTTGGGTGAAATTAGCCATGCCATTAGACAGCAAGCCGAAGCTGCTGATCCCGGAAAATGCGGTGTTACGGCAAAACGAGTTATCAGCCGTGTATCTGGCGGAAAAAAATGGCTTTGTGTTACGGCAAGTGCGGTTAGGCCGTCACTATAACGGACAAATCGAGATCCTTGCTGGGTTGAACGCCGGTGACGTGATTGCCAAAGATGCCTATGCCGTTATCGCGCAGCAGGGAGGCCAATATGCGCCCTGATCTTGGCCTCGCCGGGCGGATCGCCCGTCAGTTCCTGCATTCCCCCATCACGCCGTTGTTGGCTATCGTCGGTTTACTGTTAGGTATTGCCGCAGTGTTGGTGACGCCGAAAGAGGAAGAACCGCAGATCGAGGTAACGTTCGCCGATATCTATATCCCTTTTCCCGGTGCCAGCCCGCAGGAAGTGGAACAGTTGGTGACGTTGCCTGCCGAGCAGGTGTTATCGGAAATGAAAGATATCGACACCCTGTATTCGTTCTCGCAACCCGGTGGCGCGATGTTGATCGTGGCATTCAAAGTGGGGAAACCACGTCAGCAAGCATTAGTCGATCTGTATAACCAACTGGCCTCGAATAAAGATTGGTTACCCGCCGGTTTAGGTGTCGGCGAGCCGCTGGTCAAACCGCGTGCTATTGATGATGTGCCGATCTTGAATTTAACGTTATGGAGTAAACAAGCCGACATTACGGCAGAACAGCTCACACAGATAGCGCACGGCTTGGAAACCGAGCTGAAGCGGCTACCCGGCACACGCCAGATCCAGACCGTCGGGCGACATGATAGGGTTGTGCAGGTGACGATTGACCCAGCCAAACTCAATGTATTTGGTTTAAATTGGCCGCAAATTTCACAGGTGTTAAAAAGTGCCAATCAGCAGCAAAACAATCTGTCGCTGACGCAAGATAACCAACAAATAAGCTTACAAATCGATGAGTTTCTTGGTTCTGCTGACGACGTGGGCCAATTGATTATCAGTAGCCAGCAAGGGCATCCGGTGTATCTGGCTGATGTAGCGACAATCAAAGATGGCGCCGATGTGCCAAGCGCCAATGTCTGGATGAGTCAGCAAGGCAAAATCTACCCCGCCGTCACGCTGGCGATCGCCAAGCAACCCGGTGTTAATGCGGTGGATTTAAGCCGTGCAGTCAGTGCGCGGGTGGCACAAGTGTATAATATTTTGATCCCGCAGGGGGTTGAGGTCAGCCTGACGCGCGACTACGGGCAAACGGCGAATGAGAAAGCCAACAAGCTCATCAGTAAACTGATTTTTGCTACCAGCGCAGTGGTCATTTTAGTGTGGCTGAGTATGGGCTGGCGCGAAGCGGCCGTGGTCGGTAGTGCAATTGTGCTAACACTGGCAATGACGCTGTTTGCCTCATGGGCCTGGGGTTTTACCTTAAATCGTATCTCGCTGTTTGCGCTGATTTTTTCCATCGGCATTCTGGTCGATGATGCCATTGTGGTGGTAGAAAACATCCATCGACATCAGCAAGCAGGTGGTAATTGGAAAGAAGCTATTCCGCAGGCGGTGGATGAAGTCGGCGGCCCGACCATTCTGGCAACACTCACGGTGATTGCCGCACTGCTACCGATGGCGTTTGTCAGTGGAATGATGGGCCCCTACATGAGCCCGATCCCGATCAATGCCAGTACAGGGATGCTGATTTCTTTGGCCGTCGCATTCATCGTTACCCCTTGGTTAGCGCTGCATCTGCTGAAATCTCATCACAACACGGCAAGCACATCGGAGCATAAAGCCACCGGGTTGCTGCGCCGCATTCTGGGTTCATTCTTACTTGGTAAGTATGCCAAAAAAGCACGCCGTAAACTGGCGCTAGTGGTCGGTTTGTTGGTGCTAGGGTCGTTAGCGTTACCGGTGTTGGAATTGGTGGTGCTAAAAATGCTGCCGTTCGACAATAAATCCGAGTTTCAGGTGATGGTCGATCTGCCGGAAGGTACACCACTGGAACAAACGCAGGCACTATTACAACAACTGGCGCATGAAGCCGAGCAGATCCCGGAAGTGACCTCAGTGCAGATCTATGCCGGCACATCGGCTCCAATCAATTTTAATGGCTTAGTGCGGCATTATTTTATGCGCCAGTCGGCAGAACTTGGCGATCTACAAGTCAATCTGCAAGGCAAGCATGAACGCGAACGTTCCAGCCATCAGATCGCTCGTGATGCGAGAGAACGGCTAGCACCTTTAGCGGAAAAAACGGGTGCCACACTAAAAGTGGTCGAGATCCCACCCGGCCCGCCGGTGTGGTCGCCGATCCTGGCGGAAGTGTATGGCCCGACACAAGCTATGCGTGAACAGGCCGCCTTACAGATCCAGGATACTTTTAAAAACACCGCCGATATCGTGGATATTGACGTTGATGTCCCTGCGCAACAGCAACATTGGCAGATCATGATTGATCGCGCCCGTGCTGCCCGTCTCGGCATTGCAGAAGCTGCGATCCGGCAAACACTGGCCGGTGCGTTGAACGGCGAAGATGTCAGTTATCTGCATGTGCCCGATCAGAAATATGCCAAGCCGATCCGCCTGCGTTTAGAGGATGGCGAAAAAGTCGATCTGCTCGGTGTGTTAAGTCTGACGCTGCCTGCTGCCACCGGTAAAGCGATTGCCTTGAGTGAATTGGTGCAGGTGAATAAAACCAACAAACCGCACAGCATCATGCACAAAAACATGCAACCGATGGTGATGGTGACTGCCGATATGGCGGGTAAACTCGACAGCCCACTTTATGGTATGGCGGAAATCGCCGGTACATTGCGCGATAAACACCCAGCATGGCAACAGTCGTTAATTGGACAACCGGACGGACTTTCCGGTGTCGCTATCAAGTGGGATGGCGAATGGAAAATTACCTATGAAACCTTCCGTGACATGGGCATCGCCTATTCTGTTGGTATTTTGTTGATCTACTTTCTGGTGGTCGCGCAGTTTAACTCCTACAGCGTACCGCTGATCATCATGGCGCCTATTCCACTGACCTTGGTCGGCGTCATGCCGGGCCATGCCATCATAGGCGCACCTTTCACTGCCACGTCGATGATCGGCATGATTGCACTGGCGGGTATTATCGTACGCAACTCCATCCTGTTGGTTGATTTTGTAAATCAGCAACGCGCGGCGGGCGTGGAACTGGCAGAAGCCGTGATCAACAGCGGTGTGGTGCGGGCAAAACCCATCATGCTGACGGCATTAGCCGCGATGATTGGTGCTACCTTTATTTTAGATGATCCGATTTTTAGCGGTCTGGCCATCAGCCTGCTGTTTGGGTTGTTTGCTTCGACCGTGCTGACACTGGTCGTGATCCCGGTGCTGTATTTTCTCTATTTGGCACGAAAAGAAGAATCAAAGACAGTAAATTAGGCGTTAATTGATAGTTCAATAATAAGGAGGGTCATGACATCATGATCCTCTTTTTAATGTTTATTTTCTTATAGTTAGTCATAAATAACGCTTGAAAAATCAGCAAAATTTTATTTTCTTGCAGAAAATGAAACGATAAAAAATCAAAATTTGTCGGCTTTAATTGCAACATAACCGACTTATTTGTAGTCGAGAATATCACAAATAATTATTTGCATATGCCAATAATTGAGTTTATATATGGCATATGCCAATTAAGGAGCCTCCATGGCGAGACCTAAAATTCCCAGAACTATTTGCGGTAGACCTGCGGATAGTTGCTTCAAGCCCAATCGCATACCTATGTCTCAACTTGAACAGGTAACATTGGCCGAAGATGAATTTGAGGCATTACGGTTGGTCGACTTGCTGGGAATGCAACAGCAGGAAGCCGCTATTGAAATGGGTGTATCCCGGCAGACATTGGCTAATGTTCTGAAATCAGCCCGCTTTAAAGTGGTGGACTGTTTAACTCAGGGCAAAGCCTTAATTATGCATAGGGAAGAAGGAGTTAACTTTGATGATCACCGCTATTCCGATGAACAAGGACCACGTTGCTAGCCATTTTACCAAGGCCGACAGTTTTGTTTTTTTAGATGACAATGGTCAGATTTTAGGAGAAAGGATTAATCCTGCTTTAGACGCAAATTGCGCAGGCAAAAGTCAGTTATTAGCTCTGCTAAAAGCAGAAAATGCTCAACGTATTATCGTTAGAAACATTGGTGAGCGCATGCTAGGCAAGCTGCTGGAAAGCCAGTTTGATGTATTTCAAACCCAGTGTGGCCGGCAGAGTGCTACTGAATTGAGTAGCGAAAAAGCCAATTTACTAACTCAACTTACTAGCCCGTCACAGGGGCGCCAATCACTGCATTTCGAAGAGAAAAAAGCATCTGGCGGCTGTGGTTGTCAGCATGGTGAGACGCATGAATGCCATCATCAGCATGATCATTCAGAGCAACAACGCTGTTGTCATAAAAAACACGACGCAGAACATTTCTCGGTACAAGAAAAACTCTGCTGTCGTTCAGTGTAATTATTTACGCGCCAAAATTTTCTAGAAATACTGTGATTAAGAGGTTACGGATGGCTAAAAGTTACAAACAAATCAATCAAGAACAACGTCAATTTGGCTCTGCTTATCGTAAAGAAAGCCCTGATACCATGAATGCATTTTTGGCATTACATAAAGCCGCGATGATTGATGGTGCCGTCAGTATTAAGCACAAGGAATTGATTGCAACGGGTATTGCAATTGCGGCCCGTTGTGATGGTTGCATTGGTTCGCATGTTGCGGCTGCGTTGAAAGCGGGCGCCACCAAACAAGAATTAGTTGAAACGATCGATGTTGCTGTATTGATGGGCGGAGGTCCGGCAGTAATTTATGGTACTCAGGCACTGGCCGCTGTTGAGGAATTGTCAGCTGAGTAGTTTTTTGAGATCAGGAAGGTGATGATCTTCCTGATCTTTACATAGGAAACACATGAATATCTATCAGGCATGTCTGCAAAGTCATGCAAATTGCGTTGTCTGTAGCGACGGAGTTCAAAATCCACATTCACTACAGCTCAAGTTCACATCCTCGGCAGATAACAAAGTGACCGCATATTATCGGGTTGATGAAAAACATCAGGGATACACCAATTTATTGCATGGAGGCATTGCTAGTACGTTGCTTGATGCTGCGATGACACACTGTTTGTTATCCCAAGGCATTGAAGCTCTAACAGCCGAACTAAATATACGTTTTCATGTACCGGTTTTGGTTGGCGATTCTGTAGAAGTCATTGGGCGTTTATTGAATCAGCGTCGAGGAATTTATTTGCTGGAAGCCAGCTTGTTGGTAGCAAAACAGGTTTGCGTTAAAGCTACTGGAAAATTCATTCAGCCTAAAGGGAGAGTGATCCATCGTGAGTTGTCAGTTTGAATTAACGGTGATCTGCGATAACTATGCAGAAGAAGGATTACTCTCGGAACATGGTTTATCATTCGCGCTACGCGCGGACGGTAAAAATATACTGTTTGATACTGGCAATGGTGAAACACTGATCCACAATGCAACTAAGCTGGGTATTGATCTGGCTAATATCACCCAGTTAGTGCTTAGTCATGGGCATTACGATCATACGGGGGGAATTGGTGAGTTATTACATCACAATCAGCATTGTCAGATTATCGCGCATCCTTTTGTTTTGTCTGAGCGATACAGCCATCACCCTGCAAAGCCAGCACGACGTATTAGCATGCCAGCGAGTATACAGTCGGAATTACAACAACTCATACCAACGCAGCTAAAGTTGCAGTCCGTTTCTTCTATGCTGAATCGTCATGTTGGTATGACGGGACAAATTCCCCGGATCAGTGAATTTGAAGATACTGGCGGACCTTTTTATATCGATAAAGCGGCTCAGTTTGTTGACATTATTCCGGATGATCAGGCTCTATGGGTGAATACATCTAACGGACTGATAATTATTTTGGGCTGTTGTCATTCAGGTTTAGTCAATACGATCGAATATATCCGTCGTCTTACCGGAAATAATCGTGTTTCAGGCATCATTGGCGGATTTCATCTTCTTCATGCATCAGCTGAACGAATTAATCAGACACTGTTCTATTTAAATAAACTCAAACCCGATTTTATTTATGCCGGGCACTGTACCGGCGATGGTGTTATTGAAATTCTGCGTAAAAACCTGTCAGAGGGTGCTGTGCATCAGCTATATGCGGGCATGCGTATAGCAATTTGAGGGACTATGCTGATGCAAGAGATGGCCAATTACCTAGAGCATCAATTTTAGCCGTGGGCGGGGAGTATCAGGCTCATTTAGCCAAGAATAGACACGGTCTTAATTTGTGCCCACACCTGCATTTCTATTTTTAATGCCAGTGCCCGGCAAGATCGCTGTGTGATTAATGCAAGTAAAATTGCCCCGTTGGCATTTAACCGGATAAGCATATTTCCCGGAACAACCGTTTCTGTAATGCTAATTATCTGAACAGAGACTAAATTCAAAATACTTGTATTTGATTGTTTTTCTGATAATAAGCTTACATCTCTGGCCATGATCCGACATCGTAAGTGTTTCCCGACCTGATGTGTTGATTGATTAACCCAAAGGTGCCCACCTGAAAAATCAAGTCGGCTCAGGTGATCCTGCTTATCATTCAGTCCGATAATAGCATTGATCACTACACCGGCTTCTTCTGCGAAAAAATCAGCCAGATCAGCTCGATGTAATGTTTCTTGTAATGGCCCATTGGCAATGACATTTCCTTCTTTCATTAAAACCAGATGATCCGCTAATCTTGCAACCTCATCAGGTGCGTGACTGACATAGATGATAGGAATTTTGGTTTCATCCCGCAAACGCTCCAGATAGGGTAATATTTCTTTTTTCCTTTTCATATCCAATGCAGCCAGCGGTTCATCTCTGAGTTACGCTTCATATAATATTCTGAATTTTCGGATTACTCCTAGTATTGCACCAAAGTCTGTCTGTTCTGTAGTAATGACAGATCATGGCCATTTTTCATTTCATTAAAATAATTTAATCCCGGTTAGCTCAGCTAATTTTGCCATCAGCGCTTCTTGAAATTGAATTTTTGATGCCGATTGGTGGGGCGCTAGTCTCTGATGGTAATGCCAGTAGCCATCGTTATTGCCGATTTCAGAAGCTGCTGCAACGGCAAGCCAAGCTTGTGTCAAATAACCCATTTTCAGATCATCTGGTGCATTAGGCCCTCCCATTCGGGTTGGAACCCAGCCTGGATCAACGGCGTGACTCTGTACATGAGGCCACTTACGAGCTACAGTCAGCGCAAGCGTTGTGACAAATAATTTGCTGTCGGAATAAGCAGCACTACCATTCCAACAACGCAATTTCCATTCAATATCCTGCAATGATGCATTTCCGTCATAATGCATACTGCTGCTCAGATATATCAAACGCTCCGGTTGTTGGATCTGAGCAGTTAACAGATAGGGAGCAAGCGTATTCACCATCAATGTGCTGGAGTAGCCATCAGAATTCAGTGACATCTCAGAAGCATAAATACCGGCATTGTGGATCACCGCATTCATTTTCCCGATTTTATTCACCTGCTCTGCAATCTGATCAATTCCGGATATCTCGCTGAGATCACCGACTACCACACCAAACGCCTTGGATTGTATTTCGGTGAGGCTGGCCACTCGTTCTGCTGAGCGAGCATGAAGTACAACCTGATGACCTTGTGCGATTAAATGTTCTGCGGTTGCTCGACCAAGACCTTGCGTACTGCCAGTAACAAAAATGATACTCATTGTTGTTTCATCCTCAAGATTTAAATCAAGATAGTGCTTTGCCAGATGATGCTAATGAATTCAGACCTGTTTTCAGCCGTATTAATCCTTCAGTTAAAATCTGTCTGGGGCAGGCGATATTTAATCGAATAAATCCTTCACCTGCTTCACCGTAAAGAGTGCCTTCATTGATTAAGAGATGCACTTCTTCTGATAAGTGTTCAGCAATCATAGTTGATTTGATGTTTAATGCTCTGCAATCGATCCATGCAAGATAGGTCGCATCTTGTTTTGTCAGCTTGAGTTCCGGTAACTCTTTGTTGAGAAAATTAGAAACCAGTTGATAGTTTTCATAGAGATAATCCCGCAGAGCTTCTAACCATTCAGCTCCTTTTGTATAAGCGGCAATGGTTGCCGTGACGCCAAACGGGTTGACATCACATACCTCGTGAATATTAAGCGCTTTATCAACTTGACGGCGAAGAGCCGGATCTGAAACCACGATATTGGCGATCTGTAAACCGGCTATGTTGAATGTTTTGCTGGGTGATAGACAGGTGATAGATTGCGCCAGAAAATCAGCGCCCAGCGTGGCGTAGGGTTGATGCTGATGATGGGGGAATACCAGATCGCAATGAATCTCATCACTGATCACCAACACATGATGACGTTGGCAAATTTCGCCTAAGCGACGTAGCTCATTTGCAGTCCATGCCCGACCAACCGGGTTATGCGGATTACATAAAAGCAAAACTTTCACACCAGGTAATGCGGCTTTTTGCTCTAAATCCGTAAAGTCCATCTCGAATCGACCATCAATTTGTATCAGCGGATTTTCAAGAAATTCGCATCCCATATTACGGATAGACGAGTAAAAACAGTTATAGACTGGAGTCTGAATTAATACTTTATCTCCGGGAGCGGTGACGGCACGCAAAATGGCAGAAAGGGCTGGAACGACCCCTGAGGTATAGAGTATCCATTCTCGATGAATATCGAACCGATGACGTGTAGCAAACCATGTTTGTGTTGCTGAAAAATATTCGTCGGGTACTTTTTTGGTATAGCCAAAAATGCCATGACGTACCCGTTGTTCCAGCGCATCAATAATGACAGGGGCTGTTTTGAAGTCCATGTCAGCAACCCACATGGGTAACGATTTTGGATCATCCGTGGAGTCCCATTTATAGGACCCACTATTTCGTCTTGTGATTATATTGTCAAAATTAAAGCTCATGGTCAGGCAACCTCTGACTTCAAGAGTTCAATCTCACAAGAGCCGGGGTTGATACAGTGTTCATCAATAATGATTTCACCGATGTGAGGCGCTCTAATGAATCCACTTTTGGGGTTGCGAACACTGACAATAGCAGAGCGGATATCAGCCTGTACGGTTGAATACTCAAAACTGAAATTAGTGTTTTCCATCTTGCAGTTTTTCATGACCAGATCAGTGGCATAACACAGTGGTTGTTCGCCACGAATCGTACAGTTAATTAAACGCAGATTTTTCGAATGCCAGCCAAGATATTCCCCATCTAAAATACTGTCGTAGACCGTGATATTTTCAGCACCCCAGAAAGCATCCTTTGAATCAAGTACTGAATTTCGAATGACGATATTTTTTGCATCCTGAAACGAATAATTACCCTGCAATTTCATATCATCGATTTCAATGTTCTGGCAATTCATGAGGATGTAATCAGCACCATTGAACTCTACTGTTTTCATGTGAACGTTGCGGCAGTTCCATAATGTTTCACCGGCATTTGGAAATCGGGAGTTTTCGATGGTCAGGTGAGACACTTGGCGGAACATCTTGGGTGCATCGACTACACTGTTTCGCATTGTAAGATTTAGTGTGTACCAAATAGCGGCACGAGCAGACTCTGTAAAATGGCACTGGTCAATGTTAATTTCGTCGCTGTGCCAGAGAGGGTATTTACCCATAAACTTACATTGAATCGTCGAAATATTATGGGCGTGTTTGAGAGGAGACTCGCCTGGCAGAAACCGAACATTTTCTAAGTTCAGGTTTTTTTAGCATATAAAGAGCGCTCGCCTTCAAAAACGTCATCATGGATGATTTGTTTTCCAGCAATCTTTGGCGTCATATTGAATGTCCAATGTGGAATCGTTATTAGCGAAACAGCTGGAATTTGCTCCCAGCTGTTTAGTCTTTATCGAATAAATTGATTCAAAAAAAAGGGACTATAAGTTCTTGGTGAAGAAGTCAGTCAATTTAGCAAATGGGATCAAATCGACGCGATCATATAAGTCAACATGTCCAGTTTTCGGTACGATATATAACTCTTTTGGCTGTCCTGCGAGTTTATAAGCGGTATTACTGAATTCACGTGAGTGAGCATCTTCACCCGCGATAAACAGCATCGGACGAGGAGAAATAGTTTCAATATCGTTGAATGGGTAGAAATTCATGAATTTTACGTTACTGGTCAGAGTCGGATGAGTTGTTATATCGCGAGATGAACCTTTCGGTGTGAATTCACCACGAGGCGTGCGATAAAAATCGAAAAACTCGCGCTGGATAGCTGATGTGTCTTTAGTCAGTTCATGTGTCGTGCCGCCGGTATATTTTGTTTTTCCACCGGTATATTCCAGATAACGCTGTTCAGCCGCCTCAGCCATAATGGCTTTACGCTCTTCGACCGTCATCGGTTTAAATTCTTTGTAATGTGTTAAACCTGAGCGGTTTACTTCGCCCATGTCATACATGCTGACGGTTGCGATTGCTTTCATGCGTGGATCGATCTTTGCTGCGCTGATTGCGAAACTACCGCTACCACAGATACCTAATACACCAATTTTGGTGCGATCAATGTAGTCACGCGTACCGAGATAATCGACGGCAGCGCTGAAATCTTCTGAATAAACATCAGGTAAAACAGCATTGCGTGGTTTACCTTCACTTTCTCCCCAGAAAGAAAGATCAATTGCCAGCGTGACAAAACCGGCTTCTGCCATTTTTTGAGCATACAAATTTGAACTTTGTTCTTTTACTGCTCCCATCGGGTGACCCACAATAATGGCTGCATGTTTAGTTTTCTGA
Source organism: uncultured Tolumonas sp. (assembly GCF_963556105.2). Taxonomy (NCBI): domain Bacteria; kingdom Pseudomonadati; phylum Pseudomonadota; class Gammaproteobacteria; order Aeromonadales; family Aeromonadaceae; genus Tolumonas; species uncultured Tolumonas sp. Next base: position 2,154,787 of record NZ_OY829944.1, on the reverse strand, counting down.
TCCATGCCTTTAGGCATGAATAAGTTGCCTACAACATTCATCTGATAGAGATTTTTAAAAGTTACTTTTTGCATTGTAACTTGCTCACTCTGATACAAATTATTTGCCCCATGTGACATATCTGCTCCCCAACTTGTGAATGAAAGAGTAGAAAGCATCAGCAACGTGATTAGTTTTTTCATTAGCAGCCTCATGATTAATAACAATAACCGACAAATTATTACCTCTCTAATTTCTGAAATATTCGCAGTCTTGTGAATTCCATTTTTTGGAGTTGATTTTTCCCTAAATTGGAAAAATCAGGTAATATGTCTGTGCCATCCTGAATGCAATTAATATCTGTATCAAAGGCAAAAATATGAATGTTAGTTTTGATATTCACGATACTACGGTAATAATGGAACTGATTGAAAATGAGACCAGCCGTGATTTTGTGCAGCTATTACCTAGAAAATTAGAGCTGGAAGATTATGGCTCCACTGAGAAAATTAGTTATTTACCCAGCAAATTATCGATTCAAGGACAACCCTCTGGTTATAAACCGATTAAAGGTGATATCGCTTATTATGCTCCTTGGGGAAATCTGGCTATATTTTGCAAAGATTTTTCGTATTCTCCAGGGCTGATTAAGTTGGGACACATTACCCAAGGATTTGAGACTGTTTGTCAGCCAGGTAAATCGGTTATTGAATTAAAACTCAATGAGTGAAGTAAAAATACCTAATAACTCAGCGGAAAAAACTCAGAGTCAGAAAAATATTTGACGAACATGTCATAGACGAGCCTGACTCTGGGAGGGACAGGACCACTTTGTGGACGATAGACAAATAGATCAAGTTCCCCACTGTCTTCATAATCCTGTAAAACAGGAACCAAAAGTCCTTTTTTTATGGCTGACGCAGCCGTGTAGATTGCAATCTGCCCATAGCCGATACCTGCACACACCGCTTCAAATTCAGTATCTGAATCGTCGGTGATAAAAATCGGCTGTGCTGGTGTTATATTTTGATGGTCTGAGAAAAACCAAGGCCAGACTTGTTTTTTGTTCTTATCAAGTAATGCCGTGGTCGGTAAATGGTGTAAATCTGTTGGCGTGGTCGGTATTCCACATCGCTCAATGAGTGCTGGTGTTGCAACAACAACGTGTTTGGCTTTCCCAAACGTCCTAGCAATAAAGCGAGTGTTGGTAAGATATGATCCGACACGAATACCGATATCAATCTTTTCTTCAACAACATTCGTAAACGTATCACTTGGCCTGATATCAAAAATAATATCTGAGTGTTCTCTTGATATTTTCTCGATAATTGGCATGACAAATGATCGGCAAATGACATGAGGTGCAGTAATTCTGACTGATAACTTTTCTTCGGTAAGCGGAGAAAACATATTATCAACCATATTGAGTGTGGCGACCGTCTTCTCGTAAAACTGAGCACCAAAAGTGGATATTTGAATATTTCTTGTGCTTCGAATAAATAGGATCTCACCCAGTTGGATTCTAACTCCTTGATGCAACGGGTAATGACTTGTGGCGACACATTCATTTCAATCGCAGCATCTTTAAATGTTTTATGTTTTGCCGTAGCACAAAAAAATTTTAAATAATCTAAACGATTAAACATCGCACGACCAAAGAATGAAAATTAAAAGGCTTGAAATAGTCAGATATGAACTTTTCATGGTTGATTAGCTTATCACAGCCGCACAAAGTATAAATGTCTCATAGTGCCAATATTCGGCATTCACAATTCCCACATAGGGAATTGTGAATCAATCACATGGCAATTAAATTCAGCATGTTTTAAACAGATCCTCTATCATTATTCGGGTAAATATTCATGCTTGCTGACTCTACAGTATCATCAACAGTTGATGAAGCTAATAAAGCGAATTGGGGGGCGGTTTATGCAATGTCACTCTGTGTTTTTGCATTAATCACATCGGAATTTTTGCCAGTCAGTTTGCTGACTCCTATTGCAACTGATTTGCTGTTAACGGAAGGCCAGGCCGGTCAATCGATTGCGGTGTCAGGTATTTTTGCAGTGGTCACCAGTCTCTATATTGCGCTGTTGAGCAAAAATCAGGATCGCAAGATCGTCATGATATCACTAACAGCACTAATGATCGTTTCAGGTATCGTGATCACTTTAGCCCCCAATTACTACGTACTGATGATTGGCCGAGCGTTACTCGGCATTGTGATTGGCGGTTTTTGGTCTTTATCCACCGCAACGTTGATGCGTTTATTGCCAGCCAGTGAATTGCCAAGAGGTTTAGTCATATTAAATGCGGGTAATGCACTGGCTGCCACCATTGCAGCTCCTGTTGGTAGCTTTTTGGGCGCGTACATTGGCTGGCGAGGTGCCTTTTTTTGCATTGTGCCCATCGCGCTTATCTCGTTGATATGGCAATTAGTTAGTTTTCCAAGCATGCAAGCAGAACATCAAAAACCATTATCATGGAACGTGTTTAAATTATTAGGCTGTCTTGAATTTTTAATTGGCATGCTTGCTGTATTCTTTTTATTCATGGGGCAATTTGCACTGTTTACCTATTTACGTCCGTTTCTTGAAACTGTCACTAAAGTAAGCGTGTCTCAACTCTCTATGATTTTATTGATGTTGGGTATTACCGGATTTATCGGAACTGTCTATATTGGAAAACTGCTCAGAAAAATCTTGTTTCCGGTATTAATTATATGGCCGTGCATTTTGGCTCTGACTGCTTTGGCTTTGATTGTTTCTGGAACTAGCATTTATGGCAGCGCATTGCTGATTGCCATATGGGGATTTATTGGAACATCATCCAGCGTTGGTTGGTATGTCTGGCTGGCAAAAGTTGTTCCAAATGATTCAGAACAGGGTGGTGGGATCTTAATTGCTATTATCCAGCTGGCGATCACTTTAGGCGCTAGCGTTGGTGGTCTGTTATATGATTCGCATGGTTATCAGGCCAGTTTTAGCTCTGCCGGAATAATATTGTTTATTGGTGCCATATTTAGTTTTTGTGCGGCAAAGTTTAGATCTCAGGCTGAATAGAACAAAGAATAGAAAGTATATTTTAAAAAAAAGAGGATCAGCATTGCTGATCCTCTTGTCAGGTTTATTTTCCCTGATCTAGTAAGATTTATTTCAAATTCGTTTTATAAAATAGCTCAAATTTATCAAACGGAATTTTACCTGCCTGATTGTCATATAAGTCTACATGATTAGCACCGGGTACAATGACCAGCTCTTTATGTTTACTCCCAATAGCCTTGAATGCATCTTCCGAAAAATAACGAGAATGTGCTTTTTCACCAGCAACCACGAGCACGGGAATACTGACTTCGTTGGCATAACTCATTAGTGGGAAATTCATAAATGAGTAGGGGGTTGTTGCTGTCCAAGCACTGTTTGAGTTGACTGAGCGAGCATGGAAACCACGTTGAACTTTGTAATAGTCAAAAAACTCTTTCATGATTGGATTCGCATCGTTTGGCAATTTATCGGGTAAGTTTGTGGTTCCTGCTGCGGGTTTGCCATTTTCTACATCGGTCCAACGCTGCTGACTGAGTTGTTCAAGTGCGGCATGGCGTTGTTCTGGCGTCATACTGTCAAACAACCCTTTTGCCATTAATCGGCTCATATCATACATCACACTGGTCGCAACAGCTTTGATGCGAGTATCTACCGCAACTGCATTGAGAGCCATTCCGCCCCAGCCGCAAATGCCGAGGATACCAATACGGTTACGATCAATTTCATGTTGCAGGCCGAGGAAATCAACAGCAGCACTGAAGTCTTCGGTATTGATATCCGGTGAGGCAATATTGCGGGGTTGTCCGCCACTTTCGCCAGTATACGAAGGGTCAAACGCAAGCGTCACAAAACCGCGCTCAGCCAGCGTTTGTGCATATAAGCCACTTGATTGCTCTTTTACTGCACCAAACGGACCACCCACAGCAATGGCAGCCAATTTATGGTCGCCGCGGTTTTTAGGTAGATACAAATCGCCGACCAAAGTAATGCCGTAACGGTTTTTAAAACTCACTTTGCGGTGTTCGACTTTGTTACTTTGTGCAAACGTTTTATCCCAATTCGCCACCATTGAAACTGGTTCATTTGGATTAGTGTTTTCTGCATGAGTCATAGTGGAAACTCCTGTTAAGGCTGTACTCAGTAATATAGCTGACACAATTGTTGTCATTTTTTTGGGTAGAACACGCATGGTGTAACTCCTCTTTTACTCAAATCTGAATTCTGTGAGTGATTGTTTTTAAGTCATGTGTGTATTGTAATAAGAACATTCCGTGCTGATTAGATGGCAGAATCGGATAACATTAATGCTTTTTTGTTATGAATTGTTGCAGTGAGGGAATACACTGTTTTTCAACATTTGTTGACTTTGATGAGTGACGATGACAAGCAGGGGAAATTACAATGATCTCTATGCGTTTATGCTGGTAGCTCGCGAAGGTAGCTTTACCAAGGCTGCAATCAAACTTGGCGTAGCCCAGTCTGGTATCAGCCGCACAGTCCGTGATTTGGAAGCGCGATTAGGGGTGCAGCTTTTAACTCGAACCACGCGCAAGCTGTCACTGACTCAGGCGGGTGAACAGCTTTATCATGCGGCACTGGCTAGTTTTCAATCATTAGATGATGGTTTGTCTATGCTGGCTCATTTTCGTGATATCCCCTCAGGTACCGTCAGAATTAACGCCAGTCAGCACGCGATTGATAAGGTGTTGTTGCCAAAACTGTCGATGTTTAAACAGCTTTATCCTGATATTCGTCTTGAATTAATCAGTGAAAGCCGGTTTGTCGATATTATTGAAGAGCATTTTGATGCCGGTGTCAGGCTAGGCGGGGATGTTGGCGAAGGAATGATTGCTGTTCGAATCACGCCAGATATTGAAATGGTGGCTGTGGCGACACCTGAACATTTTCGTCGGTATGGCATTCCGCAAACACCAACGGATTTAGTGGAGCACCCATGCATTGCCTATCAGTTTGCAGATGGTAGTTTTTATCAATGGGAATTTTGGCTGGAGGGAAAGGCAATAAAGCACAAACCACAAGGGCAATGGGTGTTTTCAGATAGTTACATGGAAGCTGCCGCCGCAAGGCGAGGGTTGGGAGTGGCATATGTTCCGGAAGATTTAGTAGAACAGGACTTAGAACTTGGCACTCTTATTCGCGTATTGAAACCTTATAGTCATCGTTTTGCGGGCGTTCATTTATATTATCCACATAGAAATATATCGCCAGCCCTAAGAGTCGTAGTAGAGACATTGAGAATTTTACATACTTGCTGATAGCGCCATCTTCAGTTATTTATGTCTGACTTGAAACTTGTTTAGCCAAAATTCTATCAATATCTTCGACGCAGTGGCGTTCAGCTAGGTGTTCCCATTCTTCACCCATAATGCGATTTACAATCCGACCTCGTATTACAGCAGGACGGTTTGCAATCATTCTTGCCCAGCGTTGGACATGTTCATAGGCTAGTACATCCAGAAATTCGGCTGCATTATATTGATTGTTCAACACTAAATTGCCAAACCAAGGCCAGCCAGATGGCAATATCAGCAATAGAGTATTCGTTACCAGCAACGAAAGTATGTTTTGCCAGTTGTTTATTTAATACATCAAGCTGCCGTTTTGTTTCCATGGCGAAACGGTTGATTGGGTATTTCATTTTTTCTGGCGCATAGGCATAAAAATGACCAAAGCCACCACCTAAATAAGGTGCTGAGCCTTGCATCCAAAACAGCCAATTCATTACTACTGTACGTGCGGATTTTTTGCTAGATAAGAAATGCCCAAGTTTTTCTGCAAGATAGAACAGGATATTCCCTGATTCGAATACGTTGATCGGTTCAACATCAGACCGGTCGACTAAAGCTGGAATTTTAGAATTCGGAGCATCCTCTGATTGAAGTTTTGCAGCCAAATGTTGAAAAATTCCCTCATGCAGAGGAGTGATTGTTGCCATTTAGTTCATAAAAATCACACGCGCTATGCAGCATTAGAAAAATTAGGTCAAATTCAGATATCCAAAGTTGTTATGAATAACGAGGCTAAGAAGGAATAGGGCGAAGCTTTGTTGCGTTAGCTGCTATTTCCTATAGAGAAAATTCAGAATAAAGCATGTGATGGATTATGTGGCAATAAACAGACCCAGCGTAAATCATTATGGGTCTGTTCGATGATAATGCTATGAATCTTCACTCAATTTATAATGGCTTGACGTTAATGGCGCATGGACCTTTTTGCCTTTACCCACTTCAAACTCAACTTTTTGACCATCATTAAGTGATTTATAATCATCCATTTTAATTTCTGAATGATGAACAAATAAATCTTTGCTGCCATCATCAGGCGTAAAAAACCAAATCCTTTATCACCATTGAACCACTTAACTGTATGTGTACTCATATTTTCAATTTTCATTTAGGTGAACAATGAAGGACTAATCTTGTTATCACTATTACAATAATTGCCTTTAATAAGAAATCACGTTCTGCTCAAAACAGCGTGTTTTCATATAGAAGTAGCTATTAATAACCAACATAACAACCAATTGCTACCTCGCTAATCATTGGTTGAATTGGCTCAATTAGCAAGAAGATCACTCAGTAAAAATAGTGATATTAAATTAGAGCAGAAGCCTGTTAGCTAAATGAGCTAATATACTGATAAATAAGGCTAAACCAACTTATTATATTTATCTATATCAGGCATGGAACAATGAGTTCTTATTTCTGATACGCAAAGCGTGCCAGTTTTTCTAATGGAATGTGAAGGGTTGAGTCATTTTCAAAGTGCTTAAGCAAGTGATCTACAGTCGCTTTGACTCTAGGGGCAATGAAAGAACGATGCGGGTACTGGAGCACCATTTCGTAGTTACCTGGGTCATATTGTCCCCACAGAACGGTATTTAATCGCCCTTGTTCAAGAAGCGGGTAAGCAATACGAACACCCACTTGAGCGATCCCTAAACCTGCTTCTGCTGCTTGTAGCAACGCTTCTGGTGAGGATATTTTTAATACGGCTGGTTCTGGATCGAGAAGAGACAGGCTACCGTCTGCACTTTTGAATCCCCATGAGCTTACTTTTCCTCCTAAAAATCGGCGCACGAGCAAACGATGTTCTTTTAAATCGTCCGGGCATTGAGGAACACCATGTTGGGATAAATATGCTGGTGCGGCAACAAGCACCGTATTGAGTTGACAGACAGGTCGCGTGATCAATGAGGAGTCAACAATGCGTCCCCCTCGGATCGCAATGTCGTACCCATCACGAACCAAATCGACGATGCGATCGTCAAAATCGGCCTCTATCGATAAATGCGGGTATTGAGCCATTAACCCAGGAAGAGCCGGCAGAAGTTGCTCTTTGCCAAAAGAGGCGCTGGTTGAAATTTTGACGTGACCACTCATTTCCATTTTTCTGGCCACAATATTGTCTACGGCCGTTTCTAAGGCTTTCAGTGCAATTCGTGACTGGGCCAGAAATGCTTCGCCATCCTCTGTGAGATTTATTTTACGAGTGGTTCGGTTCATTAACCGGACACCGAGTACTTGTTCCAATCCGGCAATATTTTTACTAACCGCTGCTGGGCTGATACCAAGCTTTCTGGCGGCTGCTGTAAAGCTATTTAAATCGGCAGCTTCGACAAATGAGAGTATCGCTCTGACATGCTGTGAAACTTCCATTCGCAATCCTCATCGACGGTGTGGTTCAAAATACGCACTCCAATTATTAATTATTAGTTAAATATTCTTCAACCATACATGTCATTAAAGTTATAAATTGTTTGACTCATACTGCGTCACACAAATTGAAAGTTGCTAACTGAGGCGTATGTAAGTTCGATGGAAAAACCAAATCCTGCGTATTTTATTTTCGATGTAAAAATCCACAACTTAGGCGGCATGAAGGTCTATGGAGAAACGGTGGAGTCCACTTACAAACGTTACGGTGGTAAACGAGTTGCACTTGGTGGTGATGTGATCACGATTGAAGGCCAGTCACCGCAGGGTCATGTTGTAATGCTTCAATTCGACAGCATGGAAAAAGCTAAGGCATGGCACGATTCGCCAGAGTATCAGGAAATTCTCCGTGACCGTGTTGCATGTGCTGACTCAAACGTTTGGCTCGTTGAAGGTATAGCCGCTGATTAGGCACAAACCTTTTTCTTACATTTTGGAGATAAATATGAAAACTCTTGTGATTGTGTTACACCCTTATCCTGACCGTTCAAATGCAATCAAGTCGCTGGAAAACATAGTTCAGGGCTTACCAGGTGTCACCGTAAGAAATCTGGAATCTTTGTACGGTGATGATATTTCCCAATTTGATGTGGCTGCTGAGCAAGCAGCATATGAGGGGGTTGAACGTGTTATCTTTATGTTCCCGATTCACTGGTTCAATTTAACGCCGATGCTGAAAGCTTACTTAAATGCCGTCTGGAGTTATGGCTGGGCATTTGGACCAGAAGGCACAGCATTAAAAAACAAAGAAATGCTGGTCATCACTACAGCAGGGGCAACTCAGTTCACCTACTCAAAGGATGGGCTTATCAATAGCACCATAGATGAGGTTTTGACGCCGATGAAGTCTAGTGCTTTATATGTAGGAATGACCTATGCCGAACCGATTGCGTTTTATGAAGCGATGGCTCCTTCTGTCGAAAAGCTAAATAAATTCAAGCGAGTTATTCATGAAAGGCTGGCTGGTTAGAACGCGTTAGGTCGTTGTCATACGCATAATTTAGATAGGTATGCCGATGGAATATACAAAATTAGGGAATACAGAGTTAAATGTTTCCCGAATCTGTATGGGATGTATGGGGTTCGGAGACCCCACTAATGGAATGCATAGCTGGACACTTGATTATCAGCATTCTCTGGAAATCATTAAACGAGGTCTTGAACTTGGCATCAATTTTTTCGATACCGCAATCAGCTATCAGAATGGTACAAGTGAGCAATACCTTGGTAAGGCATTAAAAGCGTTAGCGTCTCGTCATGATGTCGTTGTAGCAACAAAGTTTATGCCTCGAACACCTGAGCAACTTAACCAAATATCCACGCAAAATCACATTGAAACGATGCTCAATAGAAGTCTATCCAATCTCGGGATGGATCATGTCGATTTATACATTCTTCATATGTGGGATCACCGTAGCAATCTGTATGATGTGATGGAAGGCCTCAATAATGTAGTAAAAGCAGGTAAGGTTCGTCATTTTGGCATATCAAATTGTTTTGCTTGGCAACTTGCTGAAGCAAATGCGCTGGCTGAGCGGGAAGTGTTTGCTAAATTTGTTTCCGTTCAAGGTCACTACAATCTGATTTACCGCGAAGAAGAGCGGGAAATGAAACCATATTGTGATTTAAAAAACATAGCACTTACCCCATACCCCATACCCCATACCCCATACCCCATACCCCATACCCCATACCCCATACCCCATACCCCATACCCCATACCCCATACCCCATACCCCATACCCCATACCCCATACCCCATACCCCATACCCCATACCCCATACAGTGCCTTAGCCAGTGGTCGTTTAGCTAAAAAGTCTGATGAAACTTCGAAGCGCTTGTCAGAAGATGCATTTGCCAAGTTTAAATACGATGCAACTGCGGAACAGGATAAGTTAGTTATTCAAAGAGTAATTGAACTGGCTGAAAAATTTGCGGTATCTATGACAGAAATATCTCTAGCTTGGTTGCTCACTAAAGTGACATCACCGGTTGTAGGTACAACAAAAATCAGCAATATCGAAACAGCTGTGAAATCAACTGATCTTGTGCTCTCTGAGCGTGATATTTCTTATCTGGAAGAGTTATATACACCTCACCATCTAGCGGGGATCATGGCACAAAACACGCCTAAAAATCATGCATGAAATGAATTATCAGCCAAATTCATTGGCCGTGTCGTTGGCAAAAAAACTTCAATAGATGATGTTACTGATTATTTAAATAATGCAACTGAAAATGAAAAATCCGACTGAAGATGGATATATTAATGCTGAGGATATAGCAATATTATTTATTACGAATACACAGCTAATTGAGAAAATTGAAATGCTAGAGCGAAAAAAAATGAACTAAAAGATATCATGATCAGTGCATGGGTATGACATAAACTGAATTCATTATTTATGAATCGTATGGATAAACCTTTTCGCAAATCACCCTCTAATTTTCTAAAAATATTCTCCTAGAATGGCATCACAGACGAAATTTGCAAGAAGTAGATAAGCAGCCTTCTCTAAGGAATTCTATGAACAATCGATATTTAGGAAGTAGTGCGCTTCAGGTATCACCTATTTGCTTAGGTGGCATGATGTTTGGTGGTGAAACAGATTTACCAACAGCGCAAAGAATCATCAGCAAAGCCCGTGAGCAGGGGGTTAACTTTATTGATACTGCTGATGTGTACAACGGTGGTCGTTCTGAGGAGTTTATTGGTCAAAGCGTAGCGGATCAACGTAATGAATGGGTTCTTGCCACTAAATTTGGTTATGGTGGTGGCACGAATAGTTTGTCATCGAAACATATTTTTCAAACCGTAGAAGCAAGCCTGAAAAGACTAAATACAGATTATATTGATTTGCTTTATTTTCATCGGGCTATACCAGGGTTAACCCTTGAAGAAGGGATCCGTGCTGTTGGCGATCTGATCCGGCAAGGTAAAGTTCGATATTTTGGGCTTTCAAATTTTCATGGTTGGCGAATTGCTAAAGTGGTGCGTTTAGCCGACTATTTGGGCATTAGTCGTCCAGTCGCTAGTGAGCCTGTTTATAATATTGTTTCTCGTGGTGCTGAAGTAGAACAGATCCCTGCTGCAAGTCATTATGGTCTCGGTGTTGTTCCATACAGCCCTTTAGCGCGAGGTGTGCTCACGGGAAAATATTCGGCAGATCAAACGCCAGATTCAAACAGTCGAGCAGGTCGGGGGGACGCCCGCATTCATCAAACTGAATTACGTTCTGAATCTCTCGTGATCGCACAGAAGATCAAAGAATACGCAGAAGCGAAGGGCGTATCTTCTGTCGCGTTTTCTCTGGCTTGGGTGCTGAATAATAAAGCCGTTAGTTCAGTGATAGCAGGCCCCAGAACCGAACAACATTGGGACAGCTATATGGCAGCATTGGATTATTCACTCACACCAGAAGATGAAGCATTTATTGATGTTTTAGTGAAACCGGGTCATGCATCAACGCATGGCTATACCGACCCGAATTACCCAATTGAGGGGCGTGAAATATACCATCATTCAATATAGCGTAATTCATCAACAAATAATTTGAATGCCTCTCTGTGTTGATGACGGCTAGGATAATATAAATTGTTCTGTCTGTTGTTCCAACTGCTGTTTTGTTTGGGTATCGATGACCTCAAACTCAGCACAGCGTGCACTACCAGGAAAAAAATCACGGTATACAAACTGACCAAGATGGATGGCTTTGTCCATATCCGACATGATTTTTTCGAGACGGGCGCGGTTCAGCTTCGTATCTTTTAACAATGTTTGTTCACGACACCGGACACCCTGATAGTGGAAGTCGAAAAACAACTGCTGGTTTCTGGCTCTGATACTACCCACGACAAACCCCTCCTTTCGCCATAGGGATTGCCATCACTGGCCTGACCGTGGTCTTGAACATTTCCTTTTCAACTTCTTCCCAGATATAGAAAATTTTGCGTCCGCCAAAAGGGCGGATGTAATGCTGTCCCTGCAAAAAGATCGTGTCTTTTAGTGCATGGTTTATGTATGCCGAACTAAAATTAATACGTTCGGCAAGCTGTGATGAAGAAAGAAGAGTTCTGCTCATAAGTTCCTCTTTGTTCTCTGTGGGAATAAATATGACCTAAAGCAACAATAGAACAACAAAAATGTTCTTTCAAGGAATATTTTTTTGTTTTTAAATGTTTTTTGTTCTGATGAGAGAGGAAATGAGGATTGGTAGGATGTTTTGGGTGTCACTGGATGTTGTTTGTTAAGGAATATATACTTTTGTGATACAAGACTATTCTCTGTTCTTTCACAGCACAGAATGGGGAGGGGTAGAATTGTTATTGATGCAGATGTCTCGTTGCCGTAGACCAAAGGATATGAATAACCATGATTCGTTTTCGTATAAAAGAATTACTGGCTGAAAAAGAATTTAGGGAACAGCGGAAAATCACACTGGGTGAGGTATCAGAGAAAACCGGTGTGAATCGGACTTCACTATCTAAGATGCAGAGCCCGACAATGCGCCATTCGACGACAACGAATGCGATCGATTCATTGTGTAAATACTTCCATTGCCAGGTTGGCGATTTGATGGTTTATGTCGATGATGAACAGGTAGAATCGCTCAGTGAAGCGCCTGAAAAGTAGCGTTCACATTGTCTATACTTTCCTACAGCAAGTGAAGTTGGCATTGTTTGTTCAATAAATTAATTTAATCTTCTGCAAAAAAAAGCTTCATATCAATAATAAGAAGCTTGATCGGCAATATGCCGGAAAATACCAAAATGACCTGTTAAGGTTCAGAACCATCCATTCATCATTGCGCTCGCTGGCAACGGATTTTTGGCGGGGAAACAGCTAAATACAAGGTCCTATTTAGGTGGGTAAACCTGCCGGAAAATCGACAAACTTGCTTACTTTCACTGGTCGAAAAGGTGCTGATGGAAAATCAGTATGAATACCGGCAGAGGGAAGAGTCCATTTTGGTAATACGTGTATCAATTCACTAAAACTAAGTTCATCTGAATTGCGAAATCAGGTAACACCGAAAGACCTGTCCCATTTTCATGGCATCTAATACTGCCAATGCAGCAAAAAGAGATGACTGCATGGCAACACTTTATTGTTTACCGTTGTTGCCGCGTTTAATTTGCTTGATCTGAGGTCCCAATTTTGTGATGCCACCAATATCTGTCGAAACGTCCCGATTTGACGAACCTTCGAATTACTATTTGGTAGTCAGCAGGTGGTAGAGCGAGAACCTCGAGATTATTTTGTATAGCCAAATAATCCATGTCTCATGCAAAAACCATCAAGATAACAACAGGGTAGTGGTCAGTAAGGCACCACCTCGTTTGGGCACAAAAAAATAATCAGGTAGTGAAGATTTTGGGCACAGTTTGGGCACCGAAAGCGGAATTTGCCAAAAAACAGAAAAATGAGATTTAAACGAGACTATTAATGTGCGATGGAGTGCCCATTATGCAAATAGCTGTGCCCACAAAAATAAGTGGTCAACATGTAAGCCTGGAAGTTTATAACTGATTGATTTACTTGAAATGGTGCGTCCTAGTGGACTCGAACCACCGACCCCCACCATGTCAAGGTGGTGCTCTAACCAGCTGAGCTAAGGACGCACTTGGGATTTTTTTGCTATCGAAAGAATGGTGCGTCCTAATGGACTCGAACCATCGACCCCCACCATGTCAAGGTGGTGCTCTAACCAGCTGAGCTAAGGACGCGCATATTCATCGTTTCAATGTGCCGGCATAATAACGATATGATTTGATTCAGGCAAGTGCAAAAAAGCAGGAAATGTTTCGTTTGTTCTTTTAGTGAGCAAAGACAAATTCAGTGTAAAAACAACTAGGCAGCAATTTTTAGACTGAATTCGTCTTGGCGACGATGTTTTGCATTCCGGCGATAACTTCCTTTTCCTTTAATGTTCTGTTCAACACGACTCCGAAAAAGTTTATCCGTCACTAACGCTTGTAAATGATTATCTGTAATAGTGCCACGCTGATGTTGATAGCTGGCTTGTGATGTTTTCGATTTCATCTGGTCCTCCTGTTAAAATCGCACAAATTATGAACGTCCACCCTATGGCTGGGCAAGTAGAGGGATCAAAAATAAATGAGCATCTGGAAAACATTAGCTTCAAAAGTAGTATTTGAAACGCCTTGGCTCAAAGTGCGGCACGATGACGTGCTGACACCGGCAGGTAATCCATCTCAATATGGGGTGGTTGAATTCAAAAATCGGGGAGTCGGGGTTGTTCCGGTGCTGGATGATGGTCGGATAGTGATGGTGCGGCAAACACGATACGCTATTGGCAACCAAAGTTCTCTTGAGATCCCTGAAGGTGGTTCACCGCAGGGGGAAGATTGGCAGCACACGGCGTTACGAGAGTTAGAAGAGGAGACGGGTTACACCGCAAGGGAAATCGAGCCGTTATTAACTAATTTTTATCTTTCAAATTCAGTGACTAATGAATGTGGTGCCTTGTTTATTGCCCGCCAACTGACCGCAGGAGCGCAACACTTAGAAGAAACAGAAGATATTCAGGTGGAATTGCATACTTTTGATGATTTGTTGGCGATGATCCGTAGTGGTGTTATCTCTGATGCATTAACTATTATGGCGTTACTTTATATTGCAGCTGATCGTTCACGTTACAATCTGTAGGAAGTTTTAACAGTCGATTCGTCTGCTATCTTTGCATAGATAGCAGCGGATTTGCCAACTAATGCCATATTAAGACGGCGATTCTGAATAAATATATTTAATTCTGTGAAATAAATGGGATGCAGAATATTTTGTTTCTGTCATTCTTTTGATAAGCTTTTTATATCGCACGTTTACACTCATGATGCGTGCATTCCGGAATTGATTATCAAGCATAGGAATAAAGATGAAGAACTTTCGCAGAATCATGCAGTTTACCGCTCTTGCTTTAGCCGTATCTAATGTTAGTGCTGCTGAAATCAAAGAGATCCGCTTTGGTGTGGAGCCTGGTTATGCACCATTTGAAGTAAAAGCTGCTGATGGTTCACTGGTTGGTTTTGATATCGATCTGGGTAATGAGATGTGTAAACGTCTGAAAGCCAAATGTGAATGGGTCGAAGGCGATTTTGATGGTCTGATCCCATCACTGAAAGCGAAAAAAATTGACGCAATTCTGTCTGCTATGTCGATTACTGAACAGCGTAAACAAGAAATTGATTTCACCAATAAACTATATGGCACACCTGCTCGTTTGGTTGCACCGAAAGGTTCTGCAATCAAACCAACGGCAGAAGCTTTACAAGGTAAACGTGTGGGCGTAATGCAGGGTACGACAGCAGAAACCTATGCGAAAGATAACTGGCAGAGCAAAGGTGTTGAGTTAGTTGCTTATCAAAACCAAGATCTGGTTTATGCTGATCTGGTTTCTGGCCGCGTTGATACTGCATTTCAGGATGCTGTTACAGCGGGTGAAAGTTTCCTGAACAAGCCACAGGGTGAACAGTTTGAATATGCTGGCCCAGAAGTTAACGACGTAAAATATTTTGGTGTTGGCGCCGGTATTGGTGTGCGTAAAGAAGATGGCGCACTGAAAGCAGCACTGAACAAAACACTGGCTGACATGCGTAAAGACGGCACTTACGATAAACTGGCTAAGAAATATTTCAAATTCAACATATACGGTGAATAACGCTTCGCGTTAACTGTTTGTAGATAACGAGGCTCTTCGCATGAGGAGCCTCGTTGTTTTTCGGTTTAAAAGAAAATCAGGTAAATCGTTATGCTGTATGGGTATGGCTCCATTATTTTTAACGGAGCATTGGTGACGATAGAGCAGGCACTGCTTTCAGTGGCGCTCTCTTTCCTATTGGGATTGATAGGGGCTGCTGCAAAATCATCACAGAATAAACCAGCTAAACTGCTGTCAGGCATTTATACGACATTGATCCGCGGCGTGCCTGATCTGGTGTTGATGCTGCTCATTTTCTATGGTTTGCAAATCATACTGAACAGCGTGACTGAAACGGTAGGGCTGGCACAACTGAACATTGATCCTTTTGTGGCCGGTGTGATTACGATTGGTTTTATTTATGGTGCCTATTTTACTGAAACCTTCCGTGGCGCTTATCTGATGGTTCCGAAAGGCCAGATGGAGGCAGGTGTTGCATATGGGTTTTCACCATGGCAGACGTTCCGGTATATCCTGTTTCCACAACTGATGCGTTTTGCATTGCCTGGTATTGCTAACAATTGGCAGGTGACATTAAAAGCAACGGCATTAGTGTCTATCATCGGATTATCTGATGTAGTTAAAGCAACTCAGAATGCAGGGAAGGGTACCTATCACTTTTTCTATTTCACGATTGTTGCCGGTGTGGTTTATCTGATTTTTACCACGGTATCGAATTTGGTTCTGCTTTGGTTGGAACGACGTTATTCCATGGGTGTCCGGAGTGCTGAATTATGATTGAGATCCTGCAACAGTATGGCAAAGCATTTTTATGGAGCGATGGTTATCGTTTCACGGGGGTTGCTGTGACCATGTGGCTGCTGGTGATTTCACTCGCAGTAGGTTTCATGCTGGCATTGCCAATGTCTATTGCCCGCGTGTCACAGAAAAAAGCCCTTTGGATGCCAGTTTGGGTTTATACCTATATTTTTCGTGGCACACCGTTGTATGTGCAGTTGCTGGTTTTTTATTCCGGCGTTTACACCTTAAGTGTGGTGAGAGAGGTTGATTTTCTGAACCTGTTTTTCCGCAGTGGTTTTAACTGCACGGTTCTGGCGTTGGCTTTGAATACCTGCGCATATACCACAGAAATGCTGGCCGGTGCGATCCGGGCAATTCCGCATGGTGAAATTGAAGCGGCACGCGCGTATGGTTTTTCCGGTTTCACGCTCTATCGCAGCATCATTATTCCGTCAGCATTACGTCGGGCTCTGCCTGCATACAGCAATGAAGTCATCCTGATGTTACATGCTACCTCGCTGGCGTTTACTGCGACGGTACCAGACATTTTAAAAATTGCCCGTGATGTGAATGCGGCAACCTATAAATCATTCCATGCCTTTGGCTTGGCGGCAGCAATTTATCTGACGATTTCTTTTCTTTTAGTTGCTTTGTTCCGCCTGGCTGAAAAGCGTTGGTTAAAGCATCTGAAACCACAATCTGCGCATTAATACCTGGAGTAATTGGAGTTGCAGCAAGACGACAAGTGAGTGCGTCGCCATGAGCATAGATAGGCCATGTGATTGGGATGAGAGAACACTGTCAACGACGCTGCAACTGCAAGTAAGAAAGGTAAAGATTTAATTTAGAAAGGTTATGACATGCATAATTACAAATTGGCTGTAACAGATCTGCATAAAAAATATGGCCAGCATGAAGTTATAAAAGGCGTTTCTTTATGCGCAAAAGCAGGTGACGTGATCAGTATCATCGGCTCATCAGGGTCGGGGAAAAGTACCTTTTTGCGCTGTCTGAATTTTTTGGAAAAACCAAGTGCGGGTTCTATTTTCGTCAATGGCAAAGAAATCCATATGACACTAGATTCTGATGGGCAATTAAATGTAGTCGATCAGAAAGAATTGCAGTTATTGCGCACCAAACTGACCATGGTTTTCCAACATTTCAATTTATGGAGCCACATGACGGTATTGGAAAATGTCATGGCTGCGCCAATCAAAGTCTTGGGTATCAGCAAAGATGAAGCTCAAGAACGTGCCATTCGTTATTTGGAAAAAGTCGGTATTGATGAACGTGCACGTGCGAAATATCCTGCGCACTTATCAGGTGGTCAGCAACAACGTGTTTCAATTGCTCGCGCTTTGGCAATGGAGCCGGAAGTACTGTTGTTTGATGAGCCCACATCTGCACTTGACCCTGAATTGGTTGGCGAAGTATTGAAAATCATGCAAAAGCTGGCGGAAGAAGGCAAAACCATGGTGGTGGTTACCCATGAAATGGGTTTTGCTCGAAATGTCTCAAATCACGTTATCTTTTTACATCAGGGTAAGATTGAAGAAGAAGGCCATCCGGATGAGGTATTGGCCAATCCCAAAAGTGAACGCTTACAACAGTTCCTGTCTGGTTCACTGAAATAAATACTTGCTTCAAAAAAACCGGGGTTAACCCCGGTTTTTTATACTCGTTTATGTGGCTCGGCCATGTCTAATGGCGAGATCCAAAGATCAAACTCGTCTGCAGTGAGAAAGCCTGATGTAATTGCGGCATCACGCAAACGTAAACCATTATGATTGGCTGTTTTAGCGATACTCGCGGCTTTGTCATAACCGATATGTTTATTGAGCGCCGTTACCAGCATTAAATTATCGGCCAGATGTTCTTCGATGCGAGGTAAATTGGGTTCAATTCCAATTGCACAGTGGCAATCAAATGACGCACAGGCATCAGACAATAAATGAATACTTTCTAACACGTTATGAACCATCACAGGTTTATAAACGTTCAGTTGAAAATTCCCCTGGCTGCCCGCAAACGCAACGGCGGCATCATTACCGAATACTTGCACGCAGACCATTGTTAACGCTTCACACTGGGTTGGGTTAACTTTACCGGGCATAATCGATGAGCCGGGTTCATTTTCCGGGATCATCAATTCACCGATCCCACAGCGTGGGCCGCTGGCTAACCAACGCACATCATTGGCGATTTTCATCAGTGCACCAGCTAAGGTGCGCAATGCTGCCGACGTTTGCACCAGAGCATCATGGGCTGATAAAGCAAAAAATTTATTTTCCGCAGCACGGAAAGGGTAGCCGGTTATATTAGCCATATGTGCGGCTGCACGTTCACCAAATTGCGGATGCGCATTTAGCCCTGTTCCGACGGCTGTGCCACCAATCGCTAACTCGAGTAATCCCGGTTTGCTTGCATGAATGCCGAGCAAGGCAAATTCGAGTTGTGCGACCCAGGCACCAATTTCCTGCCCTAAAGTAATGGGTGTGGCATCTTGCAAGTGAGTTCGTCCGGTTTTAACAATATGTGCATACGCGATTGCTTTATCATTCAGTGTTTTTTTTAGATGCTCAATCACCGGAATCAGTTGCTGTTCCAACTCTTCAATAACGGCAATATGCATAGCGGTTGGAAATGTATCGTTGGATGATTGCCCGCAATTGACGTGATCATTGGGGTGAATCGGTTTTTTGCTGCCAACCTCACAACCACATATTTCAATGGCCCGATTGGCGATGACCTCATTCGCATTCATATTTGATTGCGTGCCAGATCCGGTTTGAAAGACAACCAGTGGGAAATGTTCATCCAGTTTCCCATTCATGACTTCGGTTGCAGCTTGCTCGATGGGATCGGTGATCGTTGCAGGTAAAATACCCAATTCCGTATTTGCTTTTGCGGCTGCTAGTTTCAATATGCCCAATGCTCTGATCATCGGTCGTTGCCAGCGGAAGCGATCAACGCCTATAGGAAAATGTTCTATAGAACGCTGCGTTTGTGCTCCCCAATATTTTTCTGCCGGAACAGCAATACAACCCATAGAATCTGTTTCATAACGCACTCTGCTCATAATCAACGTCCCATACAGTATTCCTGTGTGAACGCTCTACAGGAATGATAATTAAATCTATACTGATATTAGTTCTTATCAGCGAGGACTGCCTGCCATGGACATTGGATTGCATGATCTGGCCGCATTATTTGGTCAGCTAGGGCTGGAAAATGATGAGCAAAGTATTAATCGATTTATTGAATCTCACCAACTCACCGCAGATATCACTTTTCTGGAAGCACCATTTTGGAATCCATCGCAAGTTGAACTATTACAACAAGCGTTTACGGATGATGCGGAATGGGCAGAAGCAGCAGATGTTTTAGCGACTTTATTAACGGCATCTTGTAAATAAACAAGAAAACACCAAATCTGAAAGGGGAAAATAACACCAATATAAACAAGATATTGGTGTCAAAATGTGAGTAATAAAGTTGCCTGAGATATCAAAGCCAACCTTTTTTGCGGAAGAAGAAATAAGTGCCAAATGCTGACGCCAACATCATTCCAATAGAGACTAAATAACCAAATTTCCAATGCAATTCCGGCATGAAATCAAAGTTCATCCCATACATGCTGGCGATTAATGTTGGTGGCAGGAACACAACGGCAGCAACCGAGAAGATTTTGATAACCTTATTCTGTTGCAAATTGGTAAATCCCATCGCCACTTCCAGCTGGAAGTTGATCTTATCAAACAAGAATTGAGTATGTGGTAACAGCGATTCGATATCGTGTAACACCTCATCAATAGTTTTCTTTTGTTCCGATAACAGCTGCTGGCGCACAGTACGACGCAGGAAACGCAAAGCGCGACGTGTATCGTGCAAAGCCAGACGGATCTGACTGTTCGTCTCTTCCTGTTCCATCAACTCTTTTAACATTTCATGGATCTGTTCATCGCTCAGCACCAGCTCTGATGTTTCTTCCAAAGTGGTGTAACCATCTTCGATAAGATCAGACAAATACTCGACTTTCAGATCCATCAGTTCCAGCAGGATATCCATCGCATTTTCGATCTCTACGCGGTCATGACGCATGTAATGACGCAGCAGACGAACGATGCCGATATCTTCTTCACGAAAACTGATCAATAGATTATTCCGCAGTGTGAACGACATGTTTACACCGCGAGTTTCACCGCCGATCCGTTGCGGGAACAGAGATAAAATATGCAGGCCATCTGTGTCCCAATAGAAACGTGCAGAGGCTTCAATTTCATCGAGTTCTTCTTCTTCCGGAACTTCTTCCAGAAAGAGACTACTCAGCCATTCACGTTCTTCATCGTCAGGCTTATAGGCATCCAGCCAGATGGTGCTTGCTGGTAATACATCCTGAGTTGTTAATTGAACAACTTCCAGAAGTTTATTACGCAGCATGTAGGCGGTAATCATGAGATCCCCCTTAAAAGGCTAATTTGGGGTAGGCTTTTCTGCGACGCACTATACCTTCCCTTTATTACAAAGTCAGGTCATTTAGCCTTGATTATGGAAAATCTTCCCGTCTTTTCAGGGAATAACAGTGATCAGATGGTCATGTTTTAACCGCGCCGGTTGCCCAATTTTTTCCGCCATTCTTGTCTTAACCATTTCCGCTGAGGATCGATATTCCGGAGCGTAGATAATGAACAGGGAAGTGGCTCTTGCAGCAATAATGCTGCAGCTATTTCTGCTGATAATGGCGCTGAACACAAACCGCGCGATCCTAAACCAGCTAAAATAAACAGATCTGATTCTATTTCTGGTAGCCACCCAGATTTGGGCATTTGTGACCCTGTGATTTGTAATTTTTCAGCTGAACGTAGTCCTCCAATTAAGGGGAAATGATCGCGGGTTACGCCACGAATAGCCGCTCTTCCACTTAATACGGTGTAGGTGGATACATCTTGAGGTACCGTGCGTTGCATTTTAGCTTTATTCTCTTCATGTTCTGACTCACGAATATCGCGTGCCATATCATTTCGAACATAGGTAGCCCCAATGACTTGTTGACCATCAAGTGCTGGTACAATGTAGCCATCACCACAAACAACATAAGAACTAATCGCGTCATATTCTGATGCCAGAAGCGTCGATATTTGGCCTCGCATGGGGGTGATCGGCAATGAAGTCGTCTGCTCAAACATAGTGACATCTACGCCATTCGCTAATACGACCTGCGAGGCAGACCATCTGATACCATCTCTGTTTATTAATTCCCAATGGTCAGTCATTTTTTGTAGGGAGATAATTTCGCAATTTTTATGTTGCGTTAATAAGCCATTTTTTGCAGACAGCTGGAATAATGTTTTTACTAATTCAGTCGGAACAACCCAGCCGCCGTGAGGGAAAAAAGCACCGTCTGTATGCGGTTGTATTAATTCGATAGGAAATCCGGCATTAAGTAATTCTATATTTTTCTGAGATGATTTTTCGTCAATATCTTTTAATAAAACACCGCACCAATCGTGGTTCAGCATTTCATTGTTATGAAAATTATTCAGTAGATGTTGGCAAAAATGGAATGCAGAAACAAAAAATTGCGATAGTAAGTCATCTGGCTGATGTAATAGTGGATAAATCGCACCTTGCGGGTTTCCCGATGCACCTTCTGCCACATCCGCATCGGCACAAAACAGCTCAACTTGGTAACCTCGCTGGGTAAGCAAATAGGTCAAACAAGCGGATGCAATACCTCCACCAACGATGGCAACCGATCTGACTGGCAGTGTCTTTACATTCGCTTTTGTTTTTTGACTGCGCCCAATTAGCATGCTGCGTTTTTCGCCATGTTCGGCAACTTTGCTCATAATAAAACCAGCATTCGCTAGCCCGCGACGCACAAAACCGGCAGCCGTGAAGGTGGATAGTGTCGTTAATGGTCGGCTTAATCGATATATCTGCGCGAATAGATGTTCAGTCCACATATCTGGATTTTTACTCGGTGCAAAGCCATCTAAAAACCAGACATCGGCTAAACCGTCAGAGGGCTCATAGACTTGCGGGAGTAGTTCATTGGCATCGCCCAGCCAAAGATCTAAGACAACAGCTCCATCATCGAAACGTAATCGCTGGCATCCGGGTACAGCATATGGGTAAGCTGAAATAAGTTGCTCGCTCAATAACGATAATTCCGGCCAAACAGCCAATGCTTGTTTGAGATCGAGCTTGGTAAGAGGAAATTTCTCAAAACTTATAAAGTGTAGACGAGTAACTTTACCCTCTGGGTTTGTCTCCCGGTAGTGACGAAATGCTTGCCAAGTAGCCAAAAAATTCAGGCCCGTGCCAAAACCAGTTTCGGCTATAACGAAAAAATCCCGGTTATGAATTAGCCATCGCTCAGGCAAATTGTTCTGTTTGAGGAAGACATATTGGGTTTCATGCAGGCCATTATTGTTAGAAAAATAGATATCCTCAAAAGAGTCTGAAATCGGCATTCCCGCGTCATTCCAGCTTAATTTGGCGTTTTGTAACGAGGCCAGCATGGAAAAATCTCGACTATTTCACAAAAGTTAGATGGATTTTAAGGGAAAGCAGACCAGTTGTTGAGATAAAACAGGTAAACTATGCATAGGTCTTAATAAGTCATATTGGAACTTAAGTTAATGAGAAGAGCTGTTATCACCGGTATCGGTATTGTTTCTAGTCTGGGCAACAACGCGGCAGAAGTGCTGGCATCCTTGAAAGCCGGTAAATCAGGTATTACTTATTCTGAGCAATTTGAACAACAGAATCTGCGTAGCCGTGTATGGGGCAATATCAAGCTAGATGTGGCTGACCTGATTGATCGTAAAGTTTTGCGTTTCATGGGTGATGCTGCAGCGTATGCTTATCTGTCTATGCAACAGGCGATTGCCGATGCCAAATTAACTGAAGAAATGGTTTCAAATCCTCGCACTGGTCTGGTTGCTGGTTCAGGTGGCGCGTCTTCTAAAAATCAGATCGAAGCGTGTGACACATTGCGTGAGAAGGGTGTTCGTCGTGTTGGCCCATACATGGTGCCACGTACTATGTCTTCAACCACTTCAGCCTGTCTGGCTACGCCTTTCAAAATCAAAGGTATCAACTACTCTATCAGTTCTGCATGTGCGACTTCATCACATTGCATCGGTCATGCACTGGAGCAGATCCAATTAGGTAAACAAGACATCGTTTTCGCTGGCGGTGGTGAAGAAGTAGATTGGACTCTGGCTATGCAGTTCGATGCCATGGGCGCATTGTCTAGCAAATATAACGACACGCCGGAAAAAGCATCTCGTACTTATGATGCTGACCGTGATGGCTTTGTTATCTCTGGCGGCGGCGGTATCGTTGTTGTTGAAGAGCTGGAACATGCATTAGCGCGTGGCGCACATATCTATGCTGAAATCACTGGCTACGGTGCGACTTCAGATGGTTATGACATGGTTGCTCCATCAGGTGAAGGTGCGGTTCGTTGTATGCAGCAAGCAATGTCGACAGTTGCAGCGCCAATCGATTATCTGAATACCCACGGTACTTCTACGCCAGTAGGTGACGTGAAAGAGTTAGAAGCGATTCATGCCGTATTTGGTGATAAAGCACCGAAAATCTCTGCAACTAAAGCAATGAGTGGTCACGCACTGGGTGCTGCTGGTGTGCATGAAGCGATCTACAGCTTGCTGATGATGGAAAACAACTTTATCGCACCAAGCATCAACATCGAAACCTTGGATGAAAAAGCACAAGGTCTGCCGATTGTGACTGAATATCAAGAAGCTGAATTGAACAATATTATGTCAAACAGCTTCGGTTTTGGTGGCACCAACGCAACCTTGGTGTTCAGTAAATACAAAGGCTAATGATTTCATTAAGCTAAATGGCATAATAAGGGGCTTATAGCCCCTTTTTCTTTTTCAGGCGACAGATATGAAGATTGTGGTTGATGAAAATATGCCACTGGCCGAAGCGTTATTTGCTGAGTTCGGGGAAGTAGTTCGGGTACCGGGAAGAACACTCACGGCGGCTCAATTAACGGATGCGGATGTGCTGTTGGTGCGTTCGATTACTAAAGTGAATGCCTCTTTACTATCGCAAGCCAATAAACTGAAATTTGTTGGTACTGCGACAATCGGCACTGATCATGTTGATAAAACATATCTGACAGAAAACGCGATCCCTTTTTTCAGCGCTCCTGGCTGTAATAAAGTGTCTGTCGGTGAATATGTCATCAGTGCTTTACTGGTCATGGCTGAAAAATATCAATTTTCGCTGTCTGGATTATCCTTGGGCATTATTGGCGCCGGAAATACCGGAACTGCGGTCGCTGAACGGGCAGCGGCATTGGGTGTCGTGGTAAAACTTTGTGATCCGCCGAAACAGCAATCCGGTGATCAGCGGAAGTTTGTTACCTATGATGAAGCCCTGACATGTGATTTGGTGAGTTTCCATGTGCCATTATCACGGCACGGAGAACATGCCACTTTCCATTTGTTGGATGAAAGGCGTATTCAAGCTTTACGACCAGAACAGATATTAATAAATGCCTGTCGGGGTGAAGTTTGGGATAATCAGGCTATGCTGGTGCGTCAGCAATCAGCTTTGCCATTAAGATTAGTGATGGATGTTTGGGAGAATGAACCCAACGTTTTGCAAACCTTAGTGCCTTACACCGAGATCGCAACGCCGCATATTGCTGGTTATAGCTTAGAAGGAAAATATCGTGGTACTTACATGCTGTATGAAGCGTTTTGTCAGCATTTCGGCTACGAAATAACAAAACAGCTACAGCCCATGTTACCAGTGGCGGATATTAACACTTTGTCACTCAGTGCTGATGTCACGGAATGCATTCTGAAGAAGTTAATTCATTTGGTATATGACGTGCGGCGCGATGATGCCATCTTTCGGCACAAAATTGTTCAACCCGGCAGTTTTGATGACATGCGTAAAAAATATCCTGAACGTCGCGAGTGGAGCTCATTAATGATCTCCGCAGAGAAAAATAATGACATACTTGTTCAGTTAGGTTTTTGCGTTTCAGGTAATTAAATATATTTCAGGAGAAAGGCAAAATGCCAATCAATGTTGCTGTTGCAGGCAGTGAAGAATTAACCTGTGAAAATTTGCTCGAAGCATTGCAGGAAAAATCATTTTCTATTGGTCAGCTGTATCTCTTAACAGCGTTTGATGCTGAAGAACAAGAAGCGGTTCGCTTTAATAATCAGAACATTTATGTGCAAGCGGTAGCTGATTTTGATTGGTCACAAGTTGAACTGGTTTTCATCACAGGAAATGCAGACGAATACGCCGCTGCGTTTTTAGCTGCTGAACGGGCGAATTGCAAGATTATCGATTTACGTGCGCCAGCATACAAAGAGAATACACATGGCCTGAGTCTGGTAACTTCCAATGAAAATATGGAGCTGCCAGTTCATATTTGTCCTGATGATTTAACCGTTTTGGTAGGGCAAATTATTCAGCCATTTTTTGAAGAAACGGCAATTACCAAGCTCAATATTACGGCATTGGAACCAGTGTCTGTGCATGGGAAAAAAGGCACGGAAGCGTTAGCGAAAGAAACTGCGCAACTTATGAATGGTCGTCCACTGGAAAATACATTATTTGCAGCCCAGCAAGCATTCAATATATTGCCCGTGGCACAAGGCAACCTGTTAGCGAATGAGCTACAGCAGTTGTTCCCTAAAGAAAAACTCGATGTGGCCGTAACCTTATTACAAACACCCGTTTTTTATGGCGCAACTGTGGTCATCGATATCACGCTGGAAGATCCATTACCGCGAGAGATGATTACTAAAATGCTATCATCCATAAATAATGTCGAATTCTCTGATGAAGTATTAACACCAGTGACTCACGGCTCTAATCAGAACCAGATTTTTTTGCAACTGACTGCTGCTGATGCCGCTGAAGTGCAGGAATTCCGTTTAGTCATGGTAACGGATCTGCTGCGTACCGGTCGGGTGAATAATGCACTATTACTTGCAGAACAATTAGTTATCCTTGTTCTGCAATAACAGACTAATGTGATAATGGCAGCAAGAAGTTGCTGCCATTATGGTAAAGTTATTTATAGCGTGCTATCCAGACTGATAATTGCTGGACCTGAAAGGCCGGATAATAGATATAAAAGGACGTCGAAATATGGGATTCAAACTATCTCGGTTGGCTCAAGCAATGATGGCAGCCCTCTTCTGTTCAACAGCAAGCTTTGCAGCTGAGAAAGCAGATGATTTTTATATTGAGATCAAAGGGCCTGAAAGCAGCGTCCAGCACGTACAACAACCGGTTCAACCAGCTACGCCTTCAACGATTAAAAGCAATTTAATCCAAGAACGAGCCCCTCATCCGTATGTTCCGGAAAGTCGTGATAAATCGCTGCTTTCTACAAAAAGCACAACTTACGGCCCGGTGAAAAAGACAGATACAACTTGGTCGATTGCCAATAACATCAAAAAGTTATACCCAGGTCAGGGAATAACTACTCGCAAAGTGATGCAGGCTTTGTATCGCAAAAATCCTCAATCATTTGTCAGTGGTCAATTAGATACCTTACTGGCAGGTTCTCGTTTAGCTATACCTTCACTTGATGAAATCAAAGCAGCTAATATTCGGCCATTGATAAAAACGCCAACCAATGTGGCTCAGGCCAAAAAACAAGTCGCACAACCAATCACAAAACCCCAATCTGTTGAATCAACTGCAACCAATACTGTATCAGCAGCAACCTCAACAATTGCATCTGTGCCAGTTACAGCAACGGCCAGTTCATCTGTCGTGGCTTCGACAGAACCGTCACTTGTTGATAGTAAGGTTAGCGAGTTAGTTGGTAAACCAGAGGTTCAATCAACAGCCTCTGCGGCTACAACAGCTACCGAGCCAAAGGTTGATAATGAAGCTTTGCTAGTTTATCAGGCCGAAAATAAAGAACTTAAAGATAGAGTTCAGCAGCTAAATGAACAGGTTGGTCATTTACAAGCAGACATGCAAAATCAAGAGCAGCTAAAACAAGAATTGGCGGCTCTGCAAAACCAGCTTAAAGAACATGAACAAGAAAAAGCTAAAGAACCTGAAAAGAAAACAGAACCTGTAGTTAATGAAGCGGCAAAAACAACCGATGGTGGTTTCTGGAGTGATATTCTCGCCACACCACTGAATCTTTTGTTGTTAATCTCTCTGCCTGTATTAGCCGTGTTAGTGGTGTTGAGTTTTTGGTTACGTTCCCGAGCAAAACGTCAGATGGCTGCTCGTGAGCAGGAGATGGCTGAAACCACTACCTTGATGATGGACGAAGCTAATAGCGACTTTGGCGAGTTACTGGCTGTCGATTTATCGGATGACAATTTATCCTTCCCTGATTTGAATTTGCAGGATGAATCGCTGATCCCAACATCGTTGTTGCATGACACAGATAAAAAATCAACGGAAGCTGAATTACAAGATATTCCACTGCCTCCAGATGTTGTGCCTACGATTACTGAAGAGTTACCACCTTTAGCTACTCAGCCGCAGATTGATCTGAATGAAGACGATGAATCAGAAGTTATGTCTCGTAGTGTTGAAGCTCAGGATTTTGCAACAATCTTATCAGATGCTGATTTAGCGAATGCGTTGGAAGATGATTTTTCGTTTTCAGCCACGGAAGATGATGAGAAACAAATTGCTGATACTCAGCCTATCCATGTCGATTTATCTACGGAACCGGAAGAAGACGTTGCTGATTTAGCTGCTCGCCTTAACCTTGATAAGGTAATGGCAGATCCTGGCGTGCAGATGTCTGATCAAGTGGTATCTGAACCTAGCGGTTGGGAATTGTCAGAAGAAGATGATTCTACTGCTTTTGTTGCCACGTCTCAGGCAGGTGTTAACCTGAGAGAAGTAAATGACGATTCGAATAAACCTTGGTTACAACAGTTTGAGACTGAGCAATTAGGATCAGAGAAAGCGACTGATGTTCCGGAAGATTACCTCTCGATTGACGAACTGTTAGCGCAAGCAGATAAACAAGCAAGCAATAACCCTGATGAGATGCAAGCTAACCTTGATATCGGTTTGGATGAATATCCAGATATGCTGCCGGAACAAGGTGGAATTGATATTGATGACGATGGTGGGGTTGGTGCAAAACTGGATCTTGCCCGGGCTTATCTTGAAATAGATGACAAAGCCAGCGCGAAAGAATTATTGCTTGAAGTGCAGTCACAAGGCAGCAACGAGCAAATAAAAGAAGCTGAAAAATTACTCTCTCGGATTACTTAATCCAGTAATAGAAAGTGGTGATTCAAGTTATTACTAGTAGTCAATAGTATATAAAATATATAAAAGATCTATTCATTTAGGTCTTTTTTTTATGCATCTACACTTGATAACTCTAGTTGTAATTATACAATTAATATAATTCATTTAGGTAGAGAGAGTTAGTGTGGTGGAGGTTGTAAGGATTAATGCAAAGGTAGTTCTGGATGATTCAGGTGTGTTTACTGAAATACCTGTATTGCTTGATCAGAACAAAGAGCCTGTTAAACCATTAATCGAGTACGCGTTGAAGTTGAAACGTGATGGCATGAGTCAATCAACCCTTAGTAATTACATCAAGGCAACTCAACTTCTACTTGAATACATGGCTGCGAATGTAAGTGGATTTGATTCTCCGCAATCCTTGTTTGAAAGTTTCAGTAGCCGATTATATACGGGCACGATTGGGGATGATGGTTTAGATCCATCGGGTTTGTATTGGTTGCCTTGCAGTAAACAAGTCGCCAGATCATACATCAATGCTTTGAGTAAGATGACTGATTGGTTAGCCGAAAAACAGGGTTCAATTTCAATGAACCCACTTATTGAGGCTGACAGTTTGTCACAACGCCTTAACTATGCGGCTTGGTTTCGCAAGAATCAGCATAACTTTCTTGGTCACATCAAAGATAAGCACATTAATTCAACCGTCCGATATGCTCGTAGCGTTCAAGGTAAACGTCCATTGGGTAAACAATCACAAGAGGCAATAGAGTTTCCAGAGCATTATTTTGAAGCTTTTTATTTCGATGGTTTAGGCGGGGCAGTAGACCGTAGGGTTGTATTACGTGATCAATTAATTCTACTGCTCATGCATGGCGGTGGCTTGCGTGAATCAGAGGCTTTACACCTTTGGCTTGAAGATGTCTTGATTGACCCATTAAACACGAATAGCGTTAAGGTTTGCATCTACCATCCAGAGGACGGCAAAGCCCCGAACAACTGGCGTGGGCGTTCTGGTAAGACAACTCGTGCAGCTTATCTTAAAGAGAAATATGCATTAAGTCCTCGCAATGACCTCATGGGTAAGAAACGTGTTGGCTGGAAAAGCCGAGTCACGGACAGCAAAGATGAATATTTGGAAGTTCACTGGTTTCCGACTGTCTTTGGTGAAGTGTTTGCCAAGCTTTGGCAAGACTACATTCGATTTCTGACTGTCGTTGAGCGCCATCACCCTTATGCATTCGTGAGTTTCCATCGTGAGCATACAGGCAATCCTTATACGCTTAATGCATTCCACGATAGCTACCGTAATGGCTTAAAGCGTATTGGGCTGAAGCCGTGTAAAGCCGATGGCTTATCCCCTCACTCACACCGACACAGTTACGGCAGACGATTACGCAGGGCTGGCGTACAAGAAATTGTAATTAAGAAATGTTTACACCATGCCTCGTTGGTGTCACAAGCGGTTTATACCACACCAACAGCGAAAGAAGTCACAAGTTGCCTTAATGCAGCAGCACAACAACTCCTAAACCCACCAGAGCCAGTTGAGCGAGTAGGTTCACCAAGTTGGGAAGTATTAACTGAGCATGGCTTTAACGATATTGACCTCGATGGA
Organism: uncultured Tolumonas sp.; assembly: GCF_963556105.2. NCBI lineage: Bacteria > Pseudomonadati > Pseudomonadota > Gammaproteobacteria > Aeromonadales > Aeromonadaceae > Tolumonas > uncultured Tolumonas sp. Next base: position 2,124,695 of record NZ_OY829944.1, on the reverse strand, counting down.
TTATTTACTGACAAAAATCCAAAATTAGGAAAGCGTCATGACTACTAAAACAACACCTAAAAAGAAAAAATATGATCGCCGTAAGTCTGATTTGACCTTGCAGTGGCTTGTAAATAATCACGGCAAACAATGGGAAACATGGCGACAATTAGCCGAAGAATGGATGAAAGCTCAAGATGCAGGAACGTCGGATAAACTTGATGCTTTATGTCTATTTTTAGAACTTTACCTATGTAGCACTGTGCCTTTTACATCGGACGTTGCGAGCCTATTCGAGGGCAAAAATGGCTGGCAAGCCTCAACCGATGAATTGAAACGTATTGTGCTGGAAAAGACCAATCGTAGTGACGGTGCAAATACAGTAGTACGATTGAATTACTCCAAACAATTCATTGACTGGGTGTTAGATACTCATTTCAGCGAGAAAGATGATAACGGTAAAAACGTCCGTCTGTACTCAAATCCTTTTGAGCCAGTAAAAAGGAAAAGTCAAAACACTGAATCCGTTCGTAACCCCCTGCCATACCGTTACATTTGCGATTTGCGTCATATCTTGTGTCCAAAGCAAAGAGGACATTTTTCTGATTGGAAGTGGGCGCAACAGCGGACAGGGAAACGTTATCAAGGTGGTGACTGGTTGGAAGTCGATGAAGGACTGATTGATAAGAACGACCTTGATTGTGTGTGGCGCAGCAAAGAAGTGACTCGAAATAATAAATCCATCACCATCCATCAAATCTGGTCGCCTGTGGTCAGTATGGTCTTGTTCATTAAACTGCATTTACCGCTACGTACGTATCAGGTACGTATGCTCGATTCTGGTGAAGCTGACACGCTACGTTATGAGAATGGAAGCTGGATAAAAAACCCACATGACTTTGCCTTAAATCGCTACCGTAAAGGGGTGTTTCGCCAGTTTAAAGACAATGCAACAGGGCTTGAATCAACAGGCTTATATATTAGCACCAACAAAACCGCAGACCAAAACAAGGATGAATTTGAGCGTGGTTATGAAATCCCTTGGCAAAATGAAGATGTGTTGTACTGGCTTGAAAAACTGCGTAATTGGCAAGAAAAATACAATCCAATCAGCAAACCTACGGACTGCACTACGTTAGAGGCAAAGCACACTGGAATGCAGAAATCGAAAGCCTATTTAAGCGCAATGGGACACTGTTGTTTTCTATTTCGTAATGCGTCAGCAAGTAAGCCAGAAGATAGAAGCAAGCCTGTCGTAGAATCTTCAATATTCACTCTTTGGTACAAGTTGCTCCATCAACTTGAGCAAAACCTATTGGCTTCTGGTGACACCTTATCAGACGGGACAGCACTGCGATTAGTCCGTCATTATGGTGAAGATTATAAGCTATCTAAACAAAATACTGAGTTCCCGTTGCACAGCCTACGTGTCTCTCTAATTACCTGTTACATCATGGATGCTAAATTGCCCTTGTCTGTGGTGTCAAAGCTGTTAGCGGGTCATTCACGCATAATTATGACGGTCTATTACATCAAACTGACTCCTGCAGTGATGAAAGAAAAAATGGCCGAAGCGGATAAGTTGCTTGATGATAAATCGCAAGAGAGTGTTCGCACATTCCTAAAAGATGCCGAAATGCGTCAAATTAAGTGCAAAATGGCATATCACGATGGTCAGTCCATTGAGGCAGCACTTGTTAACCGAAACCCGCTTGGTTGGGAAAACCGTCATCATGGTTTGTGTTTAGCGGGGGGGAATACCGTTCGCTCTGATGAAGTTAAAACGGTTGTGGGTTGTTGGAATGGCGGTGAGTTATTACGCGATGCAATAAATTCTAAAGATAGATTTTATAACCAAGTAGCTCACGGTTTCGAAAACTGTGTTCGTTGTCGTTGGTTCATTACTGATGCTCGTTACCTTCCTGCGCTCAATGCTCATCTGAACTTTATGAGTTATAAATCTCACGAAGCCGCTAATTTAGCGGTTCAGTTAGAGGGAGAGATAGAAGTGATGGATGACCTCAAATACGAAGCTGAATGTGAGGGTAAACCATTTACGAAGCATCATGAATTGCAAGCACTTCAACGCAGATATGAGAAACAATTGGTTGAAGCTGATGAATACACAAAAGATTGGATTGCAACCTTTGGGTTGATTCGTCGAATTATTGAAATCGAGCAAGAACGTACTGAAAGCGATACCTCGAATAAACTGGTTGCAGTTGGCTCAGCGAGCGACATTAAAGTTGGTTTTATGGAAACGGATTCAGAGCTGCTACAACTGTCTTTGCTTTGTGACGATGCTGAATTTTATCCTGACATGCTTGATGACGTTAAAAAGACCTCTGCGGTTCAAGATAGAACTCAAAGCCTAAGCCGCTTTATGATGCGTAAGGGCTATATGCCACACCTCCTTATGCTTGATAAAGACCAGCAACTTATCGCAGCAAACGCCATGTTGCGCCAAATGGCATTGCAAGCTAACCCAACAGATAAACTGGATGGTTACAAACAGGTAGCAAGCTACTTGGAGCTTGGTCAATTTATGCAAGACAGTAAACTACTCGACGCAGGCATCAATGCATTAGAGGACAGTTTAAATGCACCTGTTAATGGTATCTCAATACAGTCGCTAACTAGTCATGTTGTAAAAGGATATTTTCCAAATGCAGGTTGATATTAATACTATTCTGGAAGACCTAAAATCGGGTAAAGCAAGTCGCACACAAGACTCTTTAGATAAGCTGAATGCCTTATTAGAAGCCCGATTTAATGCAGGCGAAAAAGATTACTCTATTGCAGCGATTGGTCGAGTATCAAAAGCGGAAGGTGGTGTTGGTACGGTTAGCATTCGTAACAAAACGGGTGAGCATTTTCGCCTTTTGATTGATGCGTGGGCAACCAAAGCCAATACCACAATGAAAAAGCCACCTGTGCCTCAATCCAGAAAGCTAGATACACCATCTGATATGGATTTATTGAAGCGATTAGATGACCCCGCGATGAGGGCTGTTTTTGGTCAAATTATTGCCGAGAAGAATAAACTAAAAGCAGAAAACCGCATTCTTAAACAAAATGCGGAAGTCGTTGTAGATATGCGACCAAATCGGGTGATCCATGCCGATCAAGTGCATTATGAAGTCGAAGTATTGCCATCATTAGATGGTGTGCTACTACAGGCAGATATTGACGCTTTGGAAGATGCCATTAACGAAGACAGAATGGCACAGCGAGGTTGGACGGTATCTAAATATGGAGCAGTTAAAGATGAGCATGGGCGACCTCTGTTTAAGAATGGATTCGTATTGGCAGTACAGAAAGTCTTGGCACAGGTATAACGTACACTCTCTTAGGGGTCTTAAAATAGATCCCTAATGCGTTTATGCCCCAAAACGTTTTAGCTAAAGATTGAAAAAAACACAAAAAGTTACCCGAGGGTAGAAGGCATAATACAACTTATTAACAACGTGCAGTTCTCTGGATATTTTGGGGCAGTCCGATCGCGCTAATTTTTAACTCACCGATGGTGTAACCGGTAAGCTCTCATGCATACATTGCATAAACGTGCTTATCGCCGGACTCACGCTTTTGCCAGCGTGATGAGCACATAACGCGGTAATGGTAAGTGGAGTTCTTGAGAATGGTAGCTCCTTCAATTCTCCAGACAACAGCTCATGTTGCACGGCAAATCGGGGAAGAAAGGAAATCCCCAGATTACTAGCGACACAACGTTTAATGTGTACTAGTTCAGACAAGATCTGACAGTTACCGATTTTTAATGGGTGTCTGTCAGATTAAATCTGGTTCAAATTCTTTTCTTCCCAGACTTTTTTACCATCAATAAACGTTTCCATTGGTGTTCGGCCACAGCACATTTTTCCTTGATGGGTTCGCTGATTATTGTAATAGCTCAACCAGATGTCCAGATCTGACTGAAGACTATCTAAATCGCTGTACAGCTTTTTCCTGAATGTGACTTGGTAAAACTCCTGAAGGATTGTCTTATGGAATCGTTCGCAAATGCCGTTCGTCTGCGGGGACATTGCTTTTGTTTTTGTATGATCGATATCGTTAATGGCCAGATATAACTGGTAATCGTGCTGCTCAACTTTCCCGCAATATTCCGTGCCTCGGTCGGTCAATATTCGCAGCATCGGAATATTCTGAGCTGCAAAAAACGGTAATACGCGATCATTCAGCAAGTCGGCGGCTGTAATGGGCGTTTTTGTTGTATACAGTTTGCAATAAGCAACTTTGGAATAGGTATCGACGAACGTTTGTTGATAAATTCTTCCGACACCTTTTAGATTGCCAACATAAAACGTGTCCTGTGAGCCCAGATAACCTGGATGCATCGTTTCAATTTCGCCACAGACTTCATCATCCTGCTGCTTGCGTTCCAGCGCTGCAATTTGAGCGTCAGACAGCAATATACCGTCTTGAGCCACCTTGTGTTCCAGCGCCTTAAGTCGTTTTTTAAAGTTCTCTAAATCATGACGTAGCCAGACTGAACGCACACCACTTCCCGAGATGAAGATGCCCTGTTTACGAAGTTCATTACTGGTTCGCTGTTGTCCATGTGCCGGATACTCAATGGCATAATTGATGACAGCTTGTTCTGTCGTATCGTCAGTGCGATTTTTTAAGTTGGGAGCGCGTCGAGATTTATCAAGCAAAGCATCGATACCACCTTCTTCGACCAGTTCTTTATAGCGATAGAAGGTGTCTCTGGATACGCCCATGACTTTACAGGCACGGGAAACGTTATTCAGCTCTTCTGCCAAATTGAGAAGACCTGCTTTGTGTTTAATAACGGGATTGTTACTATGGATCATGAGAGTTACCTCTAGGTTGTTTTGATTAAGGATTCGACACCCATATCAAAACCGGTAACTCTCTTCTTTTCAAACAGAAGTGTCAGATCAAGTCGCGACTAATACATTTAATGCTTTCGATACTCCATAATTCAATCGTGTTTTCCAATGTAATACCGCGCTGCCGAAGAGTGCTTTCAAATATCTGGCGGTATATACATTGTGGTTCATTGATAATAAAACTGGTTGGTAAATGCTGGTCAGGACGGGTAAAGTCCATTCCATCCAATAGCGGTGATGCCACTAATACCAATGGCTCATTGCCAAATGTTTCCATATGTAGTGCTGCATCATTTCCCACTCGATAAAAAACCCCCAAATCAGCCTCATCAGACAACAATGCATCACGAATGACATAACAATTAAGCGATTGCAACGACAAGCGCACTTGTGGTGCTTTAATTCTGAAACGCTGCAACACCTCTGGCATTTTATAAGCCAGTAAAGTTTCGCCGATAGCGATACGGAGTTCACCCACAGGTTCGGCATCTTGCTGCGCTGCTTGGCGCATACCTTCCAGAACTCGTGTCATTTCATGGACATAAGGGAGGATATTTTTTCCTGCTTGGGTGAGGCACATACGACGGCCAATTTTTTCAAACAATTGAATAGATAGCTCTTGTTCCAATTGCTGAATATGAAAAGTGATGGTGGATTGTGTGCAGCATAACTTGTGGGAAGCTCGAACAAATGATCCTTCTTCCACCACTGTTTTCAGCGTAATAAATCGACGCAGATCCATGAGTTTATCGCCCCTAATTAATCAAAAAACTCGAATATAGAGTTCAAATATATTTGCTTTTTTGATGTTAATGACTGCGGTACTGTGTGATAAACAAAAGGAGAATACAAGTGACCTCAACGATTATTACGGCATTTTTTACCTATACCCTGATCACCGCGATGACACCTGGGCCTAATAACATTCTGGCATTAAGTACGGTAAGTCAGCACGGTATTCGCCGCAGCATGGCAGTATTGAGTGGCATGAGCGCAGGCTTCTTGAGTGTTATGCTGTTGTGTGCGGCATTTACTCTATCTCTGACACGTTTACTTCCTGCTATCTCAGGTTGGTTCACTTGGGTGGGAGCTGCTTATATTTTATGGCTAGCATGGATTATCGCCACGAGCCACCCATCAACGTCAGAAACCAGTTCAAAACCACTGAGTTTTTGGACGAGCTTCAGTCTGCAATTTATTAATGCGAAGATTATTTTGTATGGAATTACAGCAATATCCACATTTGTGCTGCCGTATACACAGAATATTTTTTCGGTTATGTATGTCAGCTTTCTGTTAACAGCAATTGGATGTTTTGGGATTGGGTGTTGGGCAATAGCGGGACATCTGTTTCAGTCATTATTTCAACGCCATGGTCGTCTTATTAATCTGATTTTATCAGCCATGTTGGTATATTGCGCTATACGCATGTTTATCTGATGTGTATGTCCATCGGAGCGTTAGTTCAGAACTGACGCATTCCTGCCCCATTCCGTGTTTAGACATTGGCAAATATGTGAGACAAGCCGGACATGTCTCCATCACGTCATATGGATCATTTGACTAAAATCAGTAAAAACTAAGATCCGTGCAATTTTCAATTGTCATTTGTCAGCCTCATCCGGCATCATGAATCCATATAGAAAGACGGAAAGCATCGATCAAATACGTTGTTTTAGCGACGATGATGCAAACAAAAACTACATGGAATATAAATGTACATCCGTACGGTCGAAATTGAAAACTACCGCGCCTTCGAAAACTTCAAGATCAAACTTTCACCACTTAGCCTAATTATCGGTGAAAACGAAGCAGGCAAAACCAACCTATTCGACGCGCTTGCATTGCCACTTAACAGCAATGACATTAGCTTCAACAAAAAACGTATATCAGTATCGGATATCAACCGCAAAGCAATCAACGACTTTTACCAAGCTATCATCGACGGCAATAAAGATGATGAGATCAAGGCTTTGATTCCAAAGGTTCGAGTTGAGGTCGAGTTCACTGACCCAAAGAACATTATTGAAGAAGGCGTTATTGGTAAGTGGGTAATCGGAGAGGAGGCCGATGATAGCTATAAGATTCGCTACGACTTCAGGCCCAAAGATGTAGATCATTTTGTAAAGACTGCCAAGGATCTACTTGAAGGCATCAAGGACATCAAAGATACACGCTGGTTCAACCTACCAATTGAGCTGTATGACTACGACGTAACGCAAAGTAATAATGGGTTAAAGGTTAGCTATTCCGATTTAAGACTTATAGCTATCAATTCGATCAACGCCGAGCGTGACGACTTTGCCGAAAGCAACACACAGAAATCAAACGACATTCTAACCAAGATGCTGATTTCCTCTCTCGATGATTCCGACAAGGCCAAAATTAACAGCGCATACACCTCTTTCTTTGATGCAATCGAAACCACTGAGACATTCAAAAAAATCGTTGCACCTGACCCAGCCTTCAAGAACTTCTTCGACGAGATCGTTGACAAGCTTGAATGTATCCCCAACTTGCCAAATTTAAAAAGCATCCTATCCAACATCACCTTGAAATCTGGTGAGAGCTACCTATATCAGCGTGGCCTTGGGTATCGTAACCTTGTATACATCTACCTATTATTTGAGTTCTTCAAGAGAAACAAGAATGCACTCAACCTCTGCTGTATTGAAGAACCTGAAGCACACCTAAGCGTCAACAACCTCCGTTTCGCAACTGACTTCATATACAAGAGCACACAAAAAGGCAGCTCATCTCTTCAAACACTAATTAGTTCCCATAGTCCACAGGTCATCAATAAACTTGAGCTAACTAACGTGATCGTCCTATCTGGAAATGATGCCATCCACCTAACTGATAGTAAGAAGCATCTCACCAACTACCTTCGTAAGCGACCCAACTTCGACATTCTAAAACTGCTACTGAGCAATAAGACTGTACTCGTTGAAGGCACTACAGAAGAGATGCTGATCAACGCCATCCTCTATCGTGACAACGAAAACGTTAGCAGTCTCGAAGTGATATCCATCGAGCAAACAGGATTTACAACATTCATGGACGTCTGGCTGCAAGTCAACCAAGGCAAACCAGAGAAGAAGCTGAGTATCATCCGTGATTATGATGAGAATGACTTGACCAAAGAAAAGCATGAAAAATACGATGCCGATAATGACAACATACGAGTAAGAACCACAACCAAATATACGCTCGAAGATGATCTGGCAGCAGAAAACGGAAACCTTGATCGCCTAAACACTCTGTTCAAAAAGAAGTGCAAAACTCCGGAAGAGATGGCCGAGTTTCTTAAAAATAGTAAAGCAGAAAGGATGCTCAAGATTGCGGATTCTATCTTAGACGAAAATAATAAAGATCCAATTAAACTACCCAAGCATATTCAAGAAGCATTGGATTTCATGAAATGATTGAGGTTCAAATAGCCGGAGCAGGTGCAGGTAAGACGCATGGCCTCGCTGAGAAGATCATCAAGCGATTTGATGCCTCATCACATAAAAAGATCTTTGCTATCACTTATACCAACAATGCCGCGAAGAACATTTCTGACACTATCATTAGGCAGTTTGGATACTTGCCAGAAAATATTGTAGTTTGCACAGTTCACACGTTCCTATTGAATGAGATCATTTACCCTTATTCGCCTTTCGTTCTAAATGAAATACATACCACCTCCTCTCGGTGTAAAACCTTCTCAAACTTTCCTCCTGGCAAGACGCCGGAACAAAAACAACGAGAATCGGCGGGCACTATTAGCAGGCTAAAGAAGAGTGGTGTGATACATGTTGATGAAACATATGCCGCAGCATGGAGAGTTGTCGATGAAAACTACTCCAAGCACAACAGCCAGAAGAAGAAATCTAAAGTTAGGAAAGTACACAATCTACTAAGTAGTGCAATTGATAAAATTTTTCTCGACGAAGCTCAGGATCTTGATGAAATTGCTTTTAGGGCTTTTCAACAAATTGGCGAGAATTCGGTTGACATCTATATGGTAGGGGATCCCAAGCAAGCAATAGATTATCCAAAATCTTTCAAGGGCTGGTTAGCTGCGAACAAAGCCAACGAAAAAGTCATAGTACATCCGAATATAACGACTTCTCGTAGGGTTCCACAGAAAATTCTTGACCTCTCAAACACCTTCTGTCCCAAAGGCCAAGAGCAAACTAGCTTGTCTGAAGTTGAAGGACGTCTAACATACATTACTTCCGAAGATGCTCATTACGACGAAGTAATCCGTCATCATATCGAAAATGGAAGTTTAGTTAGCATCTTCAGAAAAGAAGGTAACTACTCAACTAAGCAAGTAGGGTCACTACCCGAGTTTGACCCAGAGGTAGAAGAGCTACTTACAGCGAAGTTTCCCGAATATGAAGAAGGGATTGTCATATATTCATTACAGCGTTTCTTTGCCTCCCTTTTATCCAAGAGTGACAACAACGGATCCATAAGTAAATTTCTTGCCAAGCTGGAAATACCGTATGACAAAGAGCTGTTCAGAATGCTTTGCCGCTCAGCAGAGCAATTTAGTTCATCCAAGGATAATTCGGCCAAGTACGCAATCAGCAGCATCCAACGAACAAAGGGCTTAGAATCTAATGTGTGTGTCTTAGTCTTAACACCCGCGATTTTCAAATGCTTAATGCAAGATGGCGTAACTAAATACAATAAGACTTGGAATATGGTCTATGTCGCGTTAACTCGCGCAAAATCTGAACTAGTTGTTGCTGTAGACATGGATTTATTTGGTAAAGAATATAAGCATGATGACATTGTTAAGAGCCTTGAATCTATAGGGTTTGAAGTCCAAACCACAAAGTTGACCAGTATTAGCAATACAACAAAAAAGTAGTTCCAGGTATCAGGTTTTACTAAACATGCCTCATATACGGATAAAAAAGAATTATGAAATTAGTTTACATGTATGTAGCGCATCATAATGTTCTCGAGGACATTGGTGTCAGTTTTTCAAATAGTCATCGAGTAATTTTTGAACCTAAAAACCTTTTTATCGATACTGTTGTCAATAGCCTTGATTATTATGGTGGTATTCAAAGTTCAGCAATAGTTGGCAAAAACGGTACGGGGAAAAGTACATTACTAGATTTTATAGAGTCTTCCTATGAGGTTACAGACTCTTCTGGATTCTTTATTTGGTTCAACGAACAGGGAAAAACCTATCATCTGTGTCCTATAAATTTTGATATAGACACAATTAAAGTTGAATCGACTCAGATGGTAAAAATAAACTACAACTATAGGAACTTTCTCAACAATCATAAAGTTCGGTTGATAAAAGCTAACAATTTGTCAGGTGGCGAAACAAATATTCTTTCTAGAAGAACTAGAAAAAATATTTTTTCACACGACTTAACTCCGGCTCGATATCTAACAGGTAGTTCAACGAAATTAGCTCAAAGAATAGCTCGTTTGATGAATTTTTCTGAAAAAAGTTCTTGGATGGCTAATGAACAAAATATTAAAGTAGAATTTGAGTTTTATTTCAAGCCATCTTCCACATCTTATCTAAAGAACATTCTGGCTAGGGAGGATGCTAAAGAAGCCTTTTATCTTTCTTCTGAAGATATAATGATTTTAGAGGGCATGCTTGATACCAAGCCGCTTTTTATGTCTGACTCAATAATTGACCCAAGCATATCGTTATATTCAGAGCTATTTCGTAAAAATATACTATCCATTCTCAAGTATGTTACTAAATACTCTGGATTTCGAGCTAAGTTACAAGATTTCATGTTCGTTAGGTTATTATGTGGCTTTATGAAAGGTCAGGTAAATTTTTCAGAACCAGATAGTATTCGAGAACTCATACTTAATCACAAGATATACGAGCATTCTGATGTTAAGTCATTAGCTCATGCTGATGCTTTAATAGTATATAAGCGGTTTTATGATGTAATGAAAGTTATAAGGGGTATATCAGATGTTATCACTGAACATAGGATGGATATTGAGGTAAAAAATATAGACAGATTTACATCTTCTCAGGCAAGGTTAGTGATAGATCTAATGATGTTAATCTCTAAGCTTCCTAGTAATTTAGTTTCTAACTTCCATTATGGTTGGAAAGGTTTCAGCACAGGAGAATTTGCAAAGCTTAATTTATTTTCTGAGCTTTTTTATTATATTAATGATGAAAAACGTTTAAACTCAGAAAGCCACTTGATTGTAATGGATGAGGCCGATTTATACTTACATCCTGATTGGCAAAGAGAGTTTTTGGCTGATACACTTAGTTTTCTGAAAACCGAATATCCACAAAATAGCGTACAACTAATTATTACATCTCACTCTCCTATAATCATTGGTGACTTTTTACCTGAAGATATTGTGTCTCTATACCGGCAACCAAATCAATCCCCCCAAGTTGGTGAATCTTTCGGTTTTGGTACTCAAATTTTGCAATTGTATATGGATGGGATGCATCTAAGTTCAACATTTGGTAGCCACTCTAAATCTCATCTAGATAGGATCATGAATAATAAAATTAATAAAAATCAAACAGCATTTGATAAAGAATTACTAAATAAAATAAAAAATTCGAATATTAGACGAATGTTGGGAGGTGAAGAGTGATTTATCTAGATACACAGATCACCGATGAGTTTCTTGAAAGATATTTAACTTTTTGCCTAGCTTATATGAGGCCTAAATTAAATGCAGCTTTTGATGGTCTGACTGGCGAATTGCGAGATAAACTCAACTTATATTTTGATGATACAGGTCTTCGGCTTCTTCTATCTTCCAATGCTTCAGTTTTAAAGGTCGCTTTTGAGGAGATTTTTGAGGGTATCCCAATTCTGGCTGAACGTTTTAACCCGAAGCATTTTTTCAATTCTTTGAAGGTTGACACTGAATGTAAACATCTAAATCTTAGAACCACAGAAGGTAAGCAAGCTATAGCAAACATAAAGATTAATGTGCTAACCAAGGTAAACGATTTTATTACCAATAAACCTTCAATTTTACTTGCTGAATTTATAGAGGAAATGAATCAAGCTAACAAGGCAAGTGAAATTAAAGCTCAACTTGTAAAGTTAACCAGTATAGTTAATGGAACTATTCAAGCTAATGTCCATTTTAAGGAAAAGTTTCCGAACTGGTTGGAGTATCTATCTAGATCCTTCAATTATGATCACGTTATAGCTAATTTTGGTGTTGAAATCGTTAGCCTAATTGATTTGCACTACTGTCCATATTGCGCTGACGAAGTTATTGAGCCATTTGAAAGATATAGGCCTGCTATTGATCATTACTACCCTAAATCTAAATTTCCATTTTTAGCATTATCACTGCATAACTTTGTACCAGCCGGAGATAGATGTAACAGTCGCTTTAAGAAAAATAATGACATGATTGGTTACTTTAATCCTGCTCATGATGAATTACCTAACAAAATTCTTTTTGACTTTGAATACCCTCTTGGTAGAGATTTTTTGGAGGAAGAAATAAAAGTAATAGTAAAAAATATATCTGATAATCTACATGCAAACTCAATCTTGTTTGCGCTTGAAGATGTATATAATAAAATTGGAATAAAAAAAGAATTTAAGCTCTTATACGAAAGAGTAAATTATCAAAAATCACTTGGTTCTCTATTTCTTGATGATCCACAACAAATCAGGCTCCATCTTGACGTAGATCTCACTTTAAGTCAGAAAAAAGTCAGATATCAAAAATTTCTTGTCGATTCACTCAACTTTTTAGCTAATTGCAATCTAGTAATTAAAAGATAGGAAGATCGAAAAAATTAATCTGATGTGCATTAATTATCCTTTAGATTCTAAATTGTTTCTGTCCAAAAATGAGCTAGAACGAGTACCACTCTTTGTGAACCTAATTTTATTTAGTAGGGTGTATGTTATACACCTAATTTTTATACATATAAAAATTAGAAGAACACAAAGACTTGATAGTAAAGAATTTTTCTACTTTTTCTTTATTTTATATGCTTTCGACTAGAAAGAACGTCCGTCACCACTTTTTTTTATCCGCTGCTAACGTATAATTCGGCGCGATTCGACTCGGAGAAAAATATGCGTATTGCGCTGGGGATAGAGTATTTTGGCGCTAACTACTTTGGTTGGCAGCGACAGCGAGAAGTTAACAGTATTCAACAAGAACTGGAAACGGCTTTATCTCGCGTGGCCAATCATCCGGTAGAAATCCAATGTGCAGGGCGTACTGACGCAGGCGTGAATGCGACAGGGCAGGTCGTACATTTTGATACCACAGCTATGCGACAATTATCGGCTTGGACTCTTGGTGTTAATGCCCAATTACCTGATGATATTGCAGTTCGCTGGGCGCATGTCGTTGATGATTCATTTCATGCCCGTTTTTCTGCTACAGCCAGACGATATCGATATATTATTTATAACGAACCACTGCGTCCGGCTATTTTGGGCAAGGGTGTCAGCCATTATTACCATCCATTAGATGCTGAAAAAATGAATGCGGCAGGACAGCTATTACTTGGTGAGCGTGATTTTACCTCATTCAGAGCGATGCAATGTCAATCACGAACACCATTCAGAAACCTGATGTCGCTGGCAGTTCATCGGGCGGGAAGCTACATTATTCTCGATATTAAAGCGAACGCCTTTTTACACCATATGGTGAGAAATATTACTGGTTCATTGTTGTTGGTTGGCACAGGCGAAAAACCACAGGAATGGATTGGTGAAGTATTAGAAGCTAAAGATAGAACGGTGGCTGGGCCAACTGCAAAAGCAGAAGGTTTATATTTGGTGGATGTAACATATCCTCAGAATTATCAATTGCCTAAACCACCTTTAGGTCCGTTATGGTTTAATGCATAAATTATAACGATAAGTAAACAAATTGTGTCTTTTGTGCTTTAATGCGCGGTTGATATACTATCGATCAAAACAAGATTCATCTGTGTATTTTTGATCGGGTTAAGACTTAAGTAAGGGATCCCATGAGCTGGCTTGAAAAGATTCTTCCTAAGAGCGATAACTCTCGTCGTCACAACATACCTGAAGGTATCTGGACGAAATGTGGTGGATGTGAGCAGGTATTATATAAAGCCGAGGTTGAACGTAATGTCTCTGTTTGCCCGAAATGTGGTCACCATATGCGGATCGGTGCCAGAGCACGGTTAGAACGCTTTCTTGACGTTAATAACCGCAGTGAGTTGGGTGCGGAACTTGAACCGCAAGACATCCTGAAATTTAAAGACTCAAAAAAATATAAAGATCGTCTGCAAGCAGCGCAAAAAGACACCAATGAGAAAGATGCACTGATTGTCATGAAAGGCACAGTGAAAGGCGTTCCTGTTGTTGCATGTTCATTTGAGTTTGCCTTCATGGGCGGATCAATGGGTTCTGTTGTGGGTGCTCGTTTTGTTCGTGCTGTTGATGAATGTATCAAAGAGCGCCGTGGCCTGATCTGTTTCTCCGCATCAGGTGGTGCTCGTATGCAGGAAGCTTTGTTCTCGTTGATGCAAATGGCTAAAACCAGTGCTGCCCTTGAACGTTTGAGTGAAGAAGGTTTGCCGTATATCTCTGTATTAACCGACCCAACGATGGGTGGTGTTTCAGCCAGCTTTGCTATGTTAGGCGATATCAATGTTGGCGAACCTAAAGCATTGATTGGTTTTGCTGGCCCTCGCGTTATTGAACAAACCGTGCGTGAAAAATTACCGGAAGGATTCCAACGTTCAGAATTCTTACTGGAAAAGGGTGCCATTGACATGATCGTCGATCGTCGTGATATGCGCGATAAGATGGCTTCCCTGATGGGCAAATTCATGAATCTGAGTGTTGTTGAGGATGCTCACGCATGACATTACCTGTCATGACTCAAAGCCAGTCTTTATCCGACTGGCTTTCTTATTTAGAGCAGATACATCCTCAACAGATTGAATTGGGTTTGCAACGTGTTCGCACTGTTGCAGAGCGCGCTGATTTAATTCAATTACCTGGGATCGTAATTACAGTTGGCGGCACTAACGGTAAAGGCTCTACTTGTGCCATGCTGGCCAGTATCTTACAAGAAGCTGGATATACCACGGGCGTTTATGCTTCTCCGCATCTTCTGCGGTATAACGAACGGGTAAAACTGAACGGTGTCGAAGTCAGTGATCAGGATTTATGTTCGGCGTTTGCAGAGATAGAACAAAAGCGTGCTGATATCAGCCTGACTTTTTTTGAATTCGGTACGCTTGCGGCTTTTTCAATCTTCAAAAAATATAAACCCGATGTGATTATTCTTGAGGTTGGTTTAGGCGGCCGTTTGGATGCTACGAATATCATAGATGCCGATGTTGCAGTGATCACCAGTATCGATTTGGATCACTGTGACTGGCTTGGTGATACCCGAGAGGCTATTGCTGTTGAAAAAGCCGGTATCTATAGATCTGGGCGACCTGCCATCAATGGAGAACCTCAAGCGCCTGCCAGTCTATATGCCACAGCCCAAAAGATCGGCTCCAGACTATATTCGGTCGGTGAGCAATTCAATTACCAGGTAACAGACAAAGAATGGGCGTTTAACGGCAGCCATTGGCAGCTCGAAAATTTACCTATACCAGTTCTGCCGCTACAAAATGCAGCAACGGTATTAGCAACGCTCGAGCAATTAGCTCTTTCTGTCTCGGAAACAGCTATTCGTGCTGGATTGGCGAAAGCCCAATTAACTGGGCGTTTTCAAACGTTGCAGAAAAATCCGACAGTGATAATTGATGTGGCGCATAACCCTCATGCTGCCCGATATTTAGCTCAGAAATTAAAAGAGCGACAACCTGCAGGTAGCATTATTGCTGTTGTTGGTATGTTAAAAGATAAAGACATTGAACATACCCTGCAGCACATAGCTCCATATATTAGTCATTGGCATTTAGCTGATCTATCCGGGCCACGAGCGGCATCCGCGCATGATTTGTCGGTCTTTTTACCGGATACATGTAATTTTATATGTCATCAAAATGTCGAAAATGCATATCATGCTGCACTAGCCCAAGCATCAGCGAATGATTTGATTATTGTTTTTGGATCATTTTTCACTGTTGCTGGTGTGCTCGCTATTGTTGAACAGTATTAATAAGCAGAGATAATTCAGAGGTTAACTATCTTGGCTACACAATTTCAAAACCGCTTGATCGGCACCGTAATTCTGGTTTCTCTCGGTGTTATTTTTCTTCCTGATTTATTGATGGGTAAGAAAAATGATATCGCTGCTCCTGCGGGTAGCATTCCGCTTAGACCCGAACAGTCTTTAGCTGCCCATCAAAATGAAACAACAGTCACAACAACAGCTTCTGCTGCACAAGGTAATATGACTGTCGCTGCTAGTGGGGCAACGGGTGTAGTGGTTGCTAATAATACAGCTACAGTAACAACGGTTAGTGCTGCAACATCTGCAGCTAAACCGGCAGTCAATGCTAACGAGCAGTGGAAAGTGGAAGAAGTTGCTGCGCCGGTAACCATTACTGAAACGGGTGTTGTTAATGACAAAATGGCTTCCGCGACGACAGAAAAACAGCAGACAGCGGAACTGGCTAAAGCAAAGGCTCGGGAGCTTGAACAGAAGAAAAAAGAAGTTTTAGCCGCAGCAAAAGCAAAAGAATTAGCTAAGACCAGAGAAATAGCATTAGAAAGTAAAAAAGAAACTGAAATTAAACCTATCGTTCAAGAGTCTGAAATTCGTACAACGGAAACAATTGCACCTGAACATCAGACGACAACAGTTAAGCGTGATGAAAGTGGCCTTACAATTAAAACACCGGCCCAAGTGGAAGCAGAACGAGCAGCATCAAAATCATCAACTATAACGACTACATCCACAACAACACATACAACATCGAAGCCAGTTACGACCACAGCGCACTCTGGATCTTGGATAATTCAAGTTGGGGTATTCTCGAATGCTGAAAATGCTCAGGCATTAGCCACGAAATTACGCAGTGCTGGTTATGGTGCTTCAGCTCAACGTGCCGGGCAATTGACCCGAGTTATGGTTGGTCCTGATGTTTCAAGAGATAAATTACAGGCGATGCTAGGTAACATTAATCGGGTAGGTGGAACATCTGCGCGAGTGATTGCTTATTCAGCTGTTGGTAATTAAGTTCAATGATGAAAAATACAGATCTTGAATCATATATCAGTAACTTATTGAAAATTTCTGTTTTCAAAGACTATGCCCCTAACGGGTTGCAGGTTGAAGGAAAAACGGAAATAAAAACCATAGTTACTGGCGTCACTGCTTCTCAGGCTTTAATCGATGAGGCCATTCGTTTACAGGCTGATGCTCTGCTGGTTCATCATGGCTATTTCTGGCCGGGGGAATCTCCATCTTTGAAGGGAATGAAAGGGCTGCGGATTCGATCTCTGATTAAAAATGATATTAATTTATTGGCGTATCACCTCCCTTTGGATGCTCATCTCCATTTAGGGAACAATGCTCAGCTCGGTAAACAACTGGGCCTGACAGGCATAGCTCCAATTGCTCCAGATGATCCTGAATGTCTGGTTTTTCACGGTTATTTGCCGGAGCCAATGTTGGTATCTGAATTTACAGCGCATATCGCGAATGTTTTAGTTCGGATGCCGCTGGTTAGTCATGAACCGAGTCAGAAAATTCAGCATATTGCATGGTGTACTGGCGGTGCTCAGGGATATCTGCAACAGGCTATTGATTATGGTATTGATGCCTATATCACGGGCGAGGTTTCCGAGCATACCATTCATACCGCTCGAGAAAATAATGTCGTTTTTTATGCGGCAGGTCATCATGCAACTGAGCGCTATGGAATCAAAGCGTTAGGTGAATGGTTACAACAACAATTTAATGATCTGGATGTGCATTTTATCGATATTGATAATCCTGCATAACCTGCTATTTGGGCGACTATGTCATACAGCTATATTGATTCAGATGTTTTATTAAAGCCATTATTGGCACAAATCAGTCTTACGCCAACTCTTTTATTAGATACGGAGTTTATTCGCGTTTCCACTTATTTTCCTAAACTGGGTCTATTGCAATTACACCTTAATTCTGTCGATTATTTAATTGATCCTTTAGTTCTGAATAATATTCAATCTTTATGGGATACGTTATTTGCAGATAATAAACTTTTCATTTTCCACTCGTGCAAAGAAGATTTAGATGTATTGCAAACTTGTTCGCAAAAACTACCTGCAAAAATTTTTGACACACAAGTAGCGGCTGCTTTTTTGGGTTATGGCCCGTCTTTGGGGTATGCAGCATTAGTTGAGAAAATATGTGCTGAAACAGTTTCTAAAGATCAGACTTTAACAGACTGGCTGGCCAGACCATTAACAGAAGCGCAAAAATATTATGCGGCAAAAGATGTTTCATACTTGCAACCCTTGTATGAACATCTTACTTATCATCTTGATTCTACAGGGAAAGCAGAGTGGTTTTTCGAGGAAATGGCCTCGCTACTCACCGCTAAACAACAGTCGATTGTCTTAGATGATCTTTATAGAGATATAAACGGTGCTTGGCAATTATATCCGTCAGAACTTGCCGTTTTACGCGAACTTGCAAAATGGCGTTATAGCTCAGCCATATCAGAAGATCGTCCGCAGAATTTTATTTTGCGCGAAGAATTTTTAGCCGAATTAAGCCGGAAACGGCCACAAACCGAACGTGAACTTGCTCAAATTGATATTACTCCGCAGCAACGAAATCGTTATGGCGCTGCTATATTGCAATGTATTCAAACTGGAATGAATCAAACTACTGAAAACCATCCGGCCAGAATAAAACGCATGATTGACTTTCCACAATACAAACAAGATTTTAAACAAATAAAACAAGTTATCGATGTGGCTGCTGAGAACAATAATTTGCCCGTCGAGTTATTGGGGTCTCGTAAATTAATTAATCAATATTTGCTTTGGTGTTACGAAGGCAAAGACATGAACGTAGAAAAACCAAAGCTGATATCGGGTTGGCGAGATACAGTATTAAAGTTATAAAAAAGGGCGCTGAATTGCGCCCTTTTATTAATTTTTCGATTCTTCACCATTTTCGGTGTCGTTTTTTTTATCGTCCGCCAGCATAATGTTAAGCTCAAGAACTGACAGTTCTTCACCTTTTTTATCCAGCTGCACCGTAACCTGTTCAGGATCAATCTGAACATACTTTCTGATCACATCCAGAATGTCTTGTTTCAGCTGTGGCAGATAATCGGGACCACTACGACTGGTACGCTCATGCGCAACGATAATTTGCAATCGCTCTTTGGCCAGTTTCGCGGTACTTTCTTTCCTGGTTCTCAGGAAAAAATCAAGCAATGACATCTGCTGTTACCCTCCAAACAGGCGATTAAAGAAGCCTTTTTTCTCTTCCTGCAAGAAACGGAAATCACGTTTCTCACCCAACAAGCGTGCTACCGTATCCAAGTAAGCCTGACCTGCATCTGAATTCTGATCCAGAATTACTGGTTCACCAGAGTTTGATGCCCGCAATACTGCTTGCGATTCAGGAATCACACCTAACAGTGGAATAGCCAGAATTTCTTGTACATCTTCTACGCTCAGCATGTCGCCACGGTTTACGCGGCCAGGCGCATAGCGAGTTAATAGCAGGTGCTCCTTAACTGGTTCGAGACCTTGTTCTGCGCGGCGAGACTTAGATGCGAGGATACCGAGGATTCGGTCAGAGTCTCGAACAGAAGAAACTTCAGGGTTAGTGGTTACAATTGCTTCATCAGCAAAATATAACGCCATTAATGCCCCAGTTTCGATGCCTGCAGGAGAGTCACAAATAATATAGTCGAAATCCATCTCTTGAAGTTTATTGATGATTTTTTCGACACCATCTTTAGTCAATGCATCTTTATCGCGAGTTTGCGATGCGGGCAAAATAAAGAGATTTTCGACGCGTTTATCTTTGATTAACGCTTGATTTAACGTTGCTTCGCCGTTTATGACATTCACAAAGTCATACACAACACGACGTTCACAACCCATGATTAAGTCAAGATTTCGAAGTCCAATATCGAAATCGATGACAACGGTTTTTTTCCCTTGCTGCGCCAGACCGGTACTGATTGCAGCACTACTGGTGGTCTTACCAACACCACCCTTCCCGGATGTAACGACAATAATTCGTGCCATGAATATTACCCTTGTAAACCGTTAGCTTATTAATTTGTCGAAAATAATTTTTTCATTATCCAGCCGTATCTGGACTTCTTGACCAACGAAAGGCTCAGGGAGGCTGTCACTTAACAAATAATGTCCAGCAATTGAAACTAACTCAGCCTCAAGATGCCCGCAAAAAATACGTGCATCATGGTTTCCTCTTGCGCCTGCAAGTGCTCTGCCTCTTAAGTTACCATATACATGGATACTATCATTGGAAATAATTTCAGCGCCATTACTGACAGAGCCTAAAATAACGACCGGACCAGCAGAATATATCTGTTGACCAGAGCGAACATTTCCTTGCACAACCTTTGTGGAAATCGAAGTATCAGATTGTGAGATTTCAGCTTGCGGCTGGGCTTGAGCGGCTTGCGCTTCAGCTTCTTCTCTTAATTCTGACGGTGTTTTATATATTGATTCTTTAGGTGTATGAAGTGTCACTGAATCAGAAGTAACTTCTTTTCCTGCAGTTAATATAGCGAGACCAGCACTTTTAGCTGCTTCACGCATTTCATTGTTTCTCACTCCCGCCACACCAACAGGAATGAAATTAGCTGCGAAAATAGCGGATTTAATTTTATTAAAATCCGGAGTTTCAGTTAGCATTTCAACATTAATAACCAAAGGCGCAGAATCAAAAAATTTTGGTGCCTGACTGGCTTTTTTTTCTAGAAGTTGTTGAATCTGCTCGGGGACCGCATCCTCCAGATGCAATACCGTCATTGTAAAAACACTGCCTTTCAGCTCGTAGCCGCGCTCGGACATCAGTCCACTCCATCACAACAATACATGAGTATTAATGGCGTCACATGTTATATTTCCATGCAATTCATAGCAACAAACCCTAGGGAAATTAATCAGAATCATGATCTGTGCTGTCTATCGAAGTAGCAAACGACCCAATACGTATCTTTTTTTGGCCAAAAAAGATGATTTTTCGCTCATTCCTGCTGAACTGTTACAGCTGTTTGGGCGCCCAGAATTATTTATGTTGCTCAGCGAGGCAAAGCTGAAAGGGTTAAAGGCCATTTCTAAAGACAAATTGCTGCAGGAATTAGAGCGTAATCATTACTGGTTATGGATCAAGCAAGAAGAGGAAAATCTGTTAAAACAGCATCATTCCTTTTTGTCGAAGGAAACTAGCCATGAATAGAGAAGAACTGATCAATAGTCACTATTGGGAGCATAAAACGCTCGAAGAGATGAGTGATGATGAATGGGAGTTGCTCTGTGATGGTTGTGGTCATTGTTGCCTGACTAAATTAATCGATGAAGATACCGATGAGCTGATTTACACCAATGTAGCCTGCAATCTTTTGGATTTGGAAAGCTGCAGTTGCTCAAACTATATGAACCGGCATACCTTTGAACCAGATTGCATTAAACTTGATGCCCATTTGGCAAGAACATTACCGTGGTTGCCGCCTACATGTGCGTACCGACGGATTGCTGAGCATAAACCCTTACCATTTTGGCATCCGTTATTAGCCGGCGATAAGCGCAAAATGAATCGATACGCCAAATCAGTAAAAGGCAAAGTAGTGCATGAACGAAATCGTGGTGAATGGGAAGAACATATAGTGGTATGGAAATTGTAAGCGAGCTTGCCTCCCTTACTAAGTTGGTAACTCCTTGTATTTCAGGAAAATAACAATGAATAATACTATTGATTTCCCAGTTGTGACTGTTGATGGTCCCGGCGGGGCAGGAAAGGGTACGCTTTGTATGCTGTTGGCCACTCATCTTGGCTGGCATTTACTCGATTCTGGCGCTATCTACCGTGTATTGGCCGTTGCGGCAAAAAAACGAAATATTGCTTTGGATAATGTAACTGCATTGTCTGAACTCGCCAGTAATCTTGATGTTAGTTTCCCTATCGAAAAAGAACAGGTACTGATTGTTTTGGACGGTATTAACGTCACGGATGAAATCAGAACTGAAGCGACCGGTAATCTGGCTAGCCAAGTGGCAGCGTATCCGGATGTAAGAGCGGCATTGTTGCATCGACAACAGCATTTCGCCCAAAAACCCGGATTGATCGCCGACGGTCGAGATATGGGAACCGTTGTTTTTCCCTCTGCACCAGTAAAAATCTTCCTTGATGCCAGTGCTGAAGAGCGAGCAAAGCGTAGACAATTGCAGTTGCAGCAAAAGGGAATAAATGTTAATTTTGATAACCTTTTACAAGAAATTCAGGAACGTGATTTCCGAGATCGGAACCGTCCTGTTGCACCATTAAAACCGGCAGATGATGCTATACTTATCAATTCGACAAGTATGTCAATTGATGCGGTTTTTAATCAGGTTTTGCAACTTGTAAATCAGCGTTTTATCCGAGCTGAATAATCAGTTCGGGTTGGTTATTCTAAGGATGGAATAACTCAATAACCACAACCCCATTTTGGCTGGATTGCCTGATGGACGTTATTAACTTTAAAGTGTTTTTAAACATGACTGAATCTTTTGCTCAACTTTTTGAAGAGTCTCTGCAATATCTGGAAACTCGTCCTGGCGCCATCGTTAAAGGTACTGTTGTTGCTATCGAAAACGGCATCGTACTGGTTGACGCTGGTCTGAAATCAGAATCTGCTATTCCTGCTGAACAGTTCAAAAATGCGCTGGGCGAGCTGGAAATCGCACTGGGTGACGTTGTTGACGTAGCTCTGGACTCTGTAGAAGACGGTTTCGGTGAGACTCTGCTGTCTCGTGAAAAAGCTAAACGTCACGAAGCATGGTTGCAGCTGGAAAAAGCATACGAAGAACAGGCAACTGTTGTTGGTCTGATCAACGGTAAAGTGAAAGGCGGTTTCACCGTAGAACTGAACGGTATCCGTGCATTCCTGCCAGGCTCATTGGTTGACGTTCGTCCAGTTCGTGACACTGCTCACCTGGAAGGCAAAGAACTTGAGTTTAAAGTGATCAAACTGGATCAGAAACGCAACAACGTTGTTGTTTCTCGTCGTGCTGTTATTGAAACTGAAAACTCTTCTGAGCGCGACAGCCTGCTGTCTACTCTGCAAGAAGGCCATGAAGTTAAAGGTATCGTTAAGAACCTGACTGACTACGGTGCATTCGTAGATCTGGGTGGTGTTGACGGCTTGCTGCACATCACTGACATGGCGTGGAAACGTGTTAAACACCCATCTGAAATCGTGAACGTTGGTGATGAAATCACCGTTAAAGTTCTGAAATTCGACCGTGAGCGCACTCGTGTGTCTCTGGGCCTGAAACAGCTGGGCGAAGATCCATGGGTAGCTATCGCTAAGCGTTACCCAGAAGGCGCTCGTCTGAGCGGCCGCGTGACTAACCTGACTGACTACGGTTGCTTCGTTGAAATCGAAGAAGGCGTTGAAGGTCTGGTACACGTATCTGAAATGGATTGGACTAACAAAAACATCCACCCATCTAAAGTTGTTAACGTGGGTGACAATGTTGAAGTTATGGTACTGGATATCGATGAAGAACGTCGTCGTATCTCTCTGGGCCTGAAACAATGTAAAGCTAATCCATGGCAGCAATTCGCAGAAACTCATGCGAAAGGCGATCGTGTAAGCGGTAAGATCAAATCTATCACTGATTTCGGTATCTTCATTGGTCTGGATGGTGGTATTGATGGTCTGGTTCACCTGTCTGACATTTCTTGGAACGCAACTGGCGAAGACGCTGTTCGTGAATTCAAGAAAGGCGACGAAATCGATGCAGTTGTTCTGCAGGTAGATCCAGAGCGTGAACGTATCTCTCTGGGTGTTAAACAGATCGAAGAAGATCCGTTCAACAAGTACCTGTCAGATAACAAAAAAGGTGCTATCGTTAAAGGTAAGGTAACTGCCGTTGACAGCAAAGGCGCTACCATTGAACTGGAAGAAGGTGTTGAAGGCTACATCCGTGCTGCTGATGCATCACGTGATCGCGTAGAAGACGCATCTTTGGTTCTGTCTGTTGGTGATGAAGTTGAAGCCAAATTCATGGGCGTTGACCGTAAAAACCGTACAGTAAGCCTGTCAGTTCGTGCTAAAGACGAAGCTGAAGAAAAAACAGCGATGGATAGCGTAAATCAGCAAGAAGAAGCTGGTTTCGGTAATGCTATGGCTGAAGCTTTCAAAGCAGCTAAAGGCGAATAATCGCTCTTAAAAATGGAGCGGTGAATGCCGCTCCATTTATTTTTATCTGATTATGCTGAGGAGAACATGTATGACGAAATCTGATCTTATTGAGCGTCTTTCTTCTAGTCAGCAACATCTTGCCGCTAAGGATGTTGAGGCTGCAGTCCGGGAAATACTGGAGTGTATGGCTGCGACTCTTGAAAGTGGTAATCGCATTGAAATTCGCGGGTTTGGCAGTTTTTCTCTACATTATAGAGCTCCCAGAGTAGGTCGCAATCCTAAAACTGGAGAGAAAGTTGAGCTTTTGGCCAAAAGCGTACCTCATTTCAAACCCGGCAAAGAGTTAAGAGAACGCGTAAACTCTTTGTAATTCAACTTTGTTTGGTATTGACATGAAATTTGTGAAATCCATATTGTATTTCATAGCCATTTTGTCGTTGGCTATGTTTTTGGTGACGCTAGGTTCGGTAAATGGTCAGCAAATCCATGTCAATTTATTGATTGCTCAAAATGACTTCAGTTTGCCTACATTGCTTGTTGCTGCATTCTTTTCAGGCTTCTTGGTTGCATTATGTGCCCTGGGGTTTGGATATATTGTTGCCAAATTAAAACTGCGTAAACTACAGAGTCATATTTCACGCCTTACATCTCAAGTTAATTCACCTGCTAAGGAATAGTTGAATCAATGCTGGAGTTACTCTTCCTGCTTTTGCCAGTTGCTGTGGCTTATGGCTGGTATATGGGAAGAAGAAGCGTTCGTATTGATGAAGAACGTAAGAGTTCTCAGCGCTCCCGAAATTATGCAGCTGGAATTAACTTTCTACTCTCTGAACAGCCCGATAAGGCTGTCGATCTGTTTATCGATCTATTACAGGTAGATACTGACACAATCGATACACATCTTGCTTTGGGCAATTTATTCCGTCAGCGGGGTGAGGTGGATCGTGCTATCCGTATTCATCAAAATTTGGTGGCTCGCTGTCTTGATTCAACTGAGCAGCAGAATTTATCAATGCTGGAATTAGCTCGTGATTTTGTCGCCGCCGGGTTATTAGATCGTGCTGAAAATGTTCTTCATAGTTTATTAAAAGATGATGAATTGGCGGATGATGCCAGGAAAATGTTGTTACAGATTTATGAACAACTCAATGAATGGCAAAAAGCGATTGATATTGCAGAAAAATT
This sequence comes from uncultured Tolumonas sp., assembly GCF_963556105.2. Classification (NCBI taxonomy): domain Bacteria; kingdom Pseudomonadati; phylum Pseudomonadota; class Gammaproteobacteria; order Aeromonadales; family Aeromonadaceae; genus Tolumonas; species uncultured Tolumonas sp. Next base: position 2,099,375 of record NZ_OY829944.1, on the reverse strand, counting down.
ATCCGGTAAAAACCATCACCGGATTGTAGCTCATTATTACTGTCAGTTAGCGGAGTCTGATTTACTTCTACAGGATTTTAAATCAGCATCTTCACGACTGAAGCGCGCGCTAAAAGCAGATCAACAATGCGTTCGAGCACAAATACTACTCGCGCAAGTATATATAAAACTGCAGCAATACGATGCAGCGATTAAACATATAGATCAAATTCCAGAGTTATCCTCATCATTTGCTAGCGAAGCATGGAAATTATTACAGCAGTGTAAATCCCATATTGATGCACGTAATTTAGCTTCAATTTTAGTCCGTTGGCTGGAACATACGCAAAATACAACTGTCGCGCTGGCTCTTGCTGATTCTATTCAAGCCGGAGAAGGCGTGACCGAGGCAGAAAATTTTATTCTGCGGCATATTAAAAGAAACCCTACGATGAAAGGGTTCCATCGGCTCATGACCTATCAATTAGAAGCAATGCATGATGAAAAAGCAGCAGAAAGCATTACTTTACTGAAATCTTTGGTTGAAAAACAAATAGCAGTAAAACCAATTTATCGTTGTGAGCATTGCGGGTTTTCCAGCAAAGTCATATTTTGGCATTGTCCGTCATGTAAGCAATGGGGAAGTATTTCGCCTATCCAAGGGTTGGATGGTGATTAATTAAAAATCTGGCAGGATATATGAAAGACCCTAAAGTTATCGTTGCACTTGATTTCGCAAAAAAAGAAGATGCTTTATCTTTTGTCGATCAAGTAACCCCTTCTGATTGTCGGCTAAAAATAGGTAAAGAAATGTTTACCTATTATGGGCCGCAATTTGTTGAACAACTGGTGAAAAAGGGATTCGATGTATTCTTGGATCTAAAATTTCATGATATTCCAACCACAGTAGCAAAAGCGGTCAAAGCCAGTGTTGAAATGGGGGTTTGGATGGTAAATGTCCATGCATCGGGTGGTCGTAAAATGATGGAGGCTGCCCGTGAGGTATTAATTCCTTACGGTGATAAAGCACCATTGTTGATCGCTGTGACCGTATTGACCAGCATGGAACAATGCGATTTAGCGGATATTGGACTTGATATCTCACCATTTGAACAAGTATTAAGATTAGCTACTCTTACGAAAGAAGCTGGCTTAGATGGTGTGGTATGTTCAGCACAAGAGGCTTCGGCATTGAAGTCTACATTGGGCCATGAGTTTAAACTAATCACGCCAGGTATTCGTTTAGTTGCAAATACTAAAACGGATGACCAAAGTAGAGTAATGACGCCGATTGATGCGATAAACGCAGGGGCGGATTATTTAGTTATAGGCCGACCTGTTACACAAGCAGCCGATCCTTTGGCGGTATTGCGGCAAATAAATAGCACTTTAGCGTAAAGAAAAGCCGCATTAAGCGGCTTTTCTTTTATAAATAAATGAAAGTAGAGCACCTGATACAGCACCAATCCAATGCGATTGCCAATGCACCCTCATTCCTATGATTTGACTACTTAAGCTATCGGTTAACATCGTATCCATGCTGAGTTTCCCTATTAAAATAAGAAGAACAACCAGAGGAAACCATACACGTTTTTCTCGCCATTCGATTAATGAATACCATACAAACAAACCATGTAATGCTGCAGAAAAGCCAAAATAAAACTCGGTGGATGGCCAGAATAAATACAATACACAATTGATAATTGTCACAAGGGTTAGGCTGGTTATGCACCATGTGTGTACGGATATCTGATTATCATATAGAACGAGTAAACAAAATAAGCCTAGAATATTAAGCAATAAATGATAAAAGTTAGCGTGGACTAATCCGCCACTGACCAGTCGCCATAGTTCATAATGGGCGATTGATGTTCGGTCAAATGACAAATCGATTATATATGATTGCATTATCTGGAGAATAACCAATAAAAATATTGCCATAAGAAGAAAGAGAATATTCTCTTTAGCCAGAAGAAGTCGTATAAAACGAAAACATGAAGTCTGCACAATCATCATTTCTTCTTATTGATTAATAATAAACTTATTAGAGCATTAAACTATTTGATATAGTCTCATATTCTGTTACTAGTTGACGATAATAATTGGTAAGAATATTTATTGAACATCAATATTCATTTTTTAAGTTACGAGGGAATGACTAGATTTTCTCTTCGTTTTTATTTTTTAAGTATTGAGCCATTTCAGTTATTTTCTTAAGTAATACATCTGCCTCATCTAAATCAAAATCAGTACGTTGCCGTTTTTTTACTCCATATGTGTTCAATAACACATGTTGAGTAGGGGTAATGTTATGCATCTCCAGACAACTTTTGACACATTGTAGTGGGCACCCGTCAAGAGCGATAATTGAACGCTCAGAACAAGCTATACGTACCAATTGTTTTACATTTCCGCCGACACCCGCGATACATGACATCTCTGCATCACCTTGCCGGTCTAACTGAATAGCTAAATAGTTGGCCATTTGGGCTGCACTTGAACAGCCAGAACAGGAATATACTAAAGGTAAGGTTTGATCAAGTTTGCTCATATAACTACCTTGTTAATTCATCTGCATATTTGAGGAAATTGCACAGATTTTCATGAGATTTGAATTATGAATGTTGGTTTTCTTCGCTATTTAAAGCGGTGATCCTCGCAACTTGAAGGGTATCTTGCAAAGAGCGCAATTCTGATTCATGCACGGTGGCTAGACATTCCAAATAACTCTCGCCTTTCACAAGTGAATGGATCTCAACTTGATGGCGATTGACGTTACTTTTATGTCTTTCCACCAGCAGAAAAACCTCTAATATGCAAAAGCAGTAAATATTGCAGAGGTGTCAGACCTTCATTTTTAGTTGCTTTCTCACTGAAATGAAGAAAGCGACGTCACTGATTACGATGATTCGCGCATATGTATTTTTTTAAACAGGCCAAGAATATATATCACAATATGATATATATTGGATTGTAGAGCAACACTTTTGTGCATTGCACCCACTGAAACATAAAATAACCTCGAATTTATCTTCGGAAATTACCCGCGGCGTACGGCTAAATAAACACCAATTGACATAAAAATAATACCAATAAACCATGGCAATGTTATTGCGTGTGTTGGTGCGCCCAATAAGCCGAATTGATCTATTGCTGCCATGGATATGAGCTGGCCTAGAAGCACAAAAGCTACTGCATTTCCGACTCCGAATTTAGGTGCAACCCAGGTGACGCTGAGAACATAAAAGGCTACAAATGCACCAGCTAAATAGAATGGTAGATTTACATTGTTCGGAAATGTTTTCAAACCGGCTTCGACTGCAAAAAGGAAAGCAACCGAGATCAGCAACGCTACTAAAAACAAGATGCAGGCGGCGAATGCTGGGCTTTCATATGTAGAGCCCAACGTTGCGCTTAGTGCGGCCATAATCGGGATGCCTATGCCGGTAGCTAACATGAGGCATGAGAAAAAAAGTGGATTTGCCATGAATTAAGACCTTATCCGATTAGGAGGGCTAAATGTTCGATACCACCTCGGAGTCTGTAAAATTTTCTGTGTAAGTGGCTGTTTAGTGATTACAGCGGTAAACGGTCACCATACATGATAATGAATTGCTTCATGGCGGGTTTCCAGTCCCTTATCGGCATTGTCCATTTCTTCCCTATCTGATGTAAAGCCAGATACAGTAATTTCATGATCGCATCATCGTTCGGGAACGAGCGCCGTGTTTTCGTCACTTGCCGCAAGCTGGCATTTAGTGACTCAATCGCATTGGTTGTATAGATCACTTTACGGATCTCCGGCGGATAATCAAAGAAGACACTCAACCGGCTCCAGTTGTTTCGCCATGATTGACTGATTTGCGGATGCTGGCTGTCCCAGTTCAATGCAAATTGTTCCAGCGCTTGCTCAGCCTCCTGATCGGTGGCTGCTGCATAGATGGTTCGTAAATCAGCGGCTACCGCTTTGCGTTCTTTCCAGCTCACAAACTTCAGGCTATGACGAATTTGATGGACGATGCATAACTGAATTTGCGTCTTTGGATAGACGGCTTCGATGGCCTCCGGAAACCCTTTCAGACCATCACAGCAGGCAATGAATATATCGGTAACTCCACGGTTTTTAAGTTCGTTCATGACGCCGAGCCAGAACTTGGCGCCTTCATTTTGCGCCAGCCATAACCCCAGTAATTCTTTCTCGCCCTCGGTGTTCACGCCCAGAGCCAGATAGACGGCTTTGTTTTGTATGACACCTGAATCGCGGCTACGAACAACTAAACAGTCAAGATAGACAATCGGATAAACCGCTGAGAGTGGCCGTTGCTGCCAGGCTTTGACTTCATTTAGAACGGCATTGGTAACTTGTGAAATAAATGTCGGGGAAACCTCAACGCCATAGGCTTCTTCAAAATGGGCCTGAATATCACGGGTAGACATGCCTCTGGCATAAAGCGAGAGAATACGGTCATCGAAACCAGCCAGTTGCTTTTCGCCCTTTTTCACCAACTGAGGTTCAAAAGAACTATTCCGGTCACGGGGGATTTCCAGCTCAAGTTCACCATGAACAGAGCGAACGGTTTTAGCCGTTTTCCCATTGCGGGAATTATCGGTATTTTTACCTGAAGGCGAGTTTTTGGGATAACCAAGATGATGTTCCATCTCGGCTTCTAAAGCACGCTCAGCCAGCTTTTTAGTCAACTGGCGGAGTAAACCTTGTTCCCCCATCAGGTCTTCAGGGGATTTACAATCGGCAAGAAGTTGATCGAGGATTTGATCGGTAATTGGCATTCCAGTTTCCTTTTAACAGGTTGTTCAGAATGCCACTTACACAAATTTTTTTACACTCTCCCACCTCGGGTCACTCTTGTCTGACTATGTCGACAGAAATTTCCACCGCTGGAACCATTCCTCTATTCTCAAGCCAGTGTGTTGTGTTCCTATCTTCGGGCCAGCCAACTCCTGGTCCATAGTCAGTAGCTACGTCATTGCGATGATCGGTAATCGTTCCCTGAAGAATATAGACCGTACCTGGTCTGTCTTTATGATCGTGTAAGGGGCCAAAAACACCGCCTGGCTCAATAGTTACCATCCGCATTCGAAGTTGTCGCCCATTCATACCCTCAATCTCAGGGCCAAGATCAACAGTGTTAAGAAGTTGGACAGTAACTCCTTTTGTCTCTGGTGTTGCTTGTTGGTTGTGCATAATCCTTCCTCATTTTACTTTCAGGGGCTGACAGTTGTCTTGAAAGGAGTTATCCGTAAGCATTCTTGGCAAAAATGAAAACAGAACTGATAGTATAAATTTAGTCTTAAACTCGTTGGGTGTTGATTCTTTTGTGTTGTTTGCTAGCGCAAAAATATTGTGTAGGGAAGCCGGGTTAGAATTTGTATATCGTTCAAACAATGACGCTTAAGGTGGAAATCATAAATTCTGGCGAAATGAATCCAGGATCTTTCACAGTATATGCTGTCTGAAACAGTGTCGAACAATACAAAAGTGGTATCATTTTCAAAGCCTTAAAATCTGAATTTATTTGTTGGAATTATTTCCTCAATAGTTTGTGCAGTAGTGAACATACCCTCGGAGACCTCATGCCTATCATTCGCATAATTACTTTATTAGCAGCACTCTTCTTGATCTGTGCGTGTGAAATTGTTCGTTATGAATACACACCACCAGCTACTGTTGAAGGGAAGCAGTGCGTAGTTCAATGTGCGTCGGTCAGAGAAATGTGCCGTGGTAATGAAAATCAATGTGCTGCATATAAAGAGCAATCATGTGAACAACGTTCAGATGCTAATTATTATGTTTGCATGAACAGCACTAGACACAACAAAGAGTTGCAAGCGCAGTGCAGTAAAAGAAGAGAATATTGTTCCGAATATCCGGATGTTTCGCATTGCAACGATGAATACAACCAGTGTTTTTCTGTCTGTGGCGGCTCAGTTCAGCGAATTATAGAAAAATAGCTTAACGATTCGACTAATCATCAGAAAGAGTAGGCGATAGCAAAGTGTAGTGTGCCACTACACTTTGCTGCTTAGTAAGGTGAACCATCTTTATGTAAAACAGACCATGTACCATCGTTTTTTTGAACTAAAGCCAGATCATCGTAAGGATATTCAACAGAGTCGGCCGGAAGTCTGTCGCCGACTTCAATATAAGTTACATCAGAAGATGATCGGTTAAGCAGTTGATGCGCCATACCGCTGTTTGCTTTAAAGCCAAAACAATCTCCCGGTGACATGAGAAATTCATTATCTCCATAAACTAAAGTGGGTGTACCTGAGATAATGTAGATGAACTCATCTTGTTTGGAATGGTGATGTTTTAGCGCTGATATTGAACCAGGCGCTAGAGTCGTAAAATTGATGCCAAAGTTGGTTAAGCCAAAATAGTCGCCTAATTTTCTTCTCGTGCGATGTTTAACCATCGATGCAAAAGGTTCAGGATAGAGCGATTTTGCTGAGTATTCTGGAATTTGTTGCGCATTAATAGGGGCGTTTTTAGTCATTGCGGTAAAGTCTCCGTATTGTCGTAAGCTTGCAAATCAAGTCATTTACGAGAGTGGTGGGTTTTATAACTTAGCGTTGATCACCTCATGGCCATAAGAATTATCTATCGAACATAGCCAAATGCCTTCAGCGGAACGAGTAAAGACGTAAGTCGCTTTGCGTTCAGTAGCCGGATAATTGGGGCCAGAAACGACGGTGTTTGCTAAAACTAGTGCGGTATTTCCAGATTCGAGAACTTTCATTCCATTCTGCTTGACCTGCAGCCCGTGTTTAAAATAAACCCCAATTTTTTTGAAGGCCTTAAGGATTTCATCTTTGCCCACGGCATTGACCCCAGGCATAACAACTAAAATGGCATCGTGGGTATATATATCCATTAGCGTATCAAAATCTTCAGCCACAATCGCTTTATCTGCTTTTTGAATTTGCAACGCAATAGGGTGACGATTCATCAATGTATTCCTTTTGATTTATATATACCTTGTATTGTGCAGCTACACGTCAGCCTGACATTAAATTTTTGCTTTTGGCTGACGATTCAAACACTGTGCCGTAAATCAGACGGTATCAAAGAGTAAACTATGGCATCAATCGGCTGTTTATCAAGAATGATGCGGTTTCTGGCTAACCCTTCACAAGTTGCATTCACTTTTTCTGCCACTCGGCGACTGGCTTTATTATCAACACCTGCAATAATTTCAAGCCTCACCAAACCTAATAGATTAAAACCGAATTCAGCAATGGCTTCGACGGCTTCCGCAGCAATACCTTTACCTTGTGCGGTCTTTCGTACCCAATAACCAATATTACCGAGTTTATGATTTGCTCTAATTTCGTTAATTGCAATGCTGCCGACAAGTTCGCCAGAGGATTTATAAAAAATGCCAAGGTCATAAGAAAGGTTGGCAGCTATCGATTGTTCACAAATAACAAACCACTCGGCAGCATCCTTCACTGAATATGTTGAATTGCACCAAGGTAACCAGCGACCAACAGTTGTTACAGACTCAATGATGGCATCAACCTGTTCAGTAATGTCACCAGCAGTATAGGGACGAATAATGAGTCTAGATGTTGTAATGGGAAACGTTATTTTTTCAGAAACCATAGTCACGTTCTACTTTTCTAATACGGGTTTTGAAAGAGGAATACCATTTTTAATGGCCTAGCCACTGGGCTTCCTGATGTTCGACATGCACTTTCCAGTCATCTAAAAGCGGAAATTATTATTTCAGTAATTGCTGCTAGATCGGCATCAGTTCCATTTCTTATTACAATGTTCAGGTCCATAAAATCACCTTTCATAAAAATGAGATATTAGGCTAACACGGCTTGGTTTCGCCCTGAATTTTTTGCCGCATAGAGAGCAGAATCTGCTCGTTCTAATAAAGACGAAGGGGTTTCATTAATTTGCGGTACAGTTCCGGCAACGCCAGCACTTATCGTGATGACACCAAAAGGTGAAAGTTTATGCTGAATTTGCATTCTTTCTATAGTTTTACACAATGAATCAGCGAATGATAAGGCATCAGCTAATTCCATTGTTGTAATGATAAACACAAATTCTTCGCCGCCATAACGGGCCAGTAAATCGCCTGATCTCTTGGAATATTCTTGTGCCGTTATAGCGACAGCTTTGAGGCATTCGTCACCACGTTGATGCCCATAGTGGTCATTAAATTTTTTAAACCAGTCAACATCGAACATGACCAGTATTAAGTAACTACCACTTCTGAGGGCACGGTTCCACTCTTCGGCTAACACATCGTCAAATCGACGCCGGTTTGCAATACCTGTCAATCCATCTGTCGTGCTTAGAGCCATCAGTTTCTTATTTGCTTCTTCCAGAGCAACTGTACGCTCTGAAACCATTGATTCAAGCCGATTGTAGGTATGTCTTACCCGAGCAGACATGCGAGAGAAATCACGCGCTAGAACACCAATTTCATCTTCAGATTGTATTGGTAGGTTATAACGTCCTTTCGGCACTGGTTCGCCGACATGACGAGTTGCACGAATAAGTTGCTGTAGGGGACGTGCAACCTGATTTTGCAGAATTGATCGAATTAAAAAAGCTTCAACTAAAAGCGTTATGAGTCCAAGAGCGGCAACAATGCTTAAATTCTGCAAAATAGCCGGTTGCATAAGACTTCTAGGGTAATGAATACTCAGAATTGCAGAGGTTTCTGGAAGTCGCCCTAAAGCAACAATATCGTCTTTAGTATCAATTAATACAACGTGACCTGGTTTTAGCAATAATCCTTCATGGAGTAGAGGAAAATCTGATGCCAGATTTAGTGACTTAATCGAAGCGTTACCTTCAGTTTTTTTAATTTCGTCTAGGTATTTAGGATGGAACATTAACGTCCCACTTTTATCGGCAAGAAATAAAATACTGTAGGCACCTTGGATGGAGGGATGTGCAAGCCGTTTCATCAGGTCATCTAGCAGCACATCAACACAAGCAAGAATACGATGTTGTCCTGATATATCAGCAGCATCCTGCGTAGCCACTGTTGTCATCCAGGCTACGTTGGAATAATCGAAATACATTCTGGTTAAAAATGTACCGTGTTTTTCAGATGAAAACCCTCGGTGGAAAAATTCATAGGTCTCAAATTTTAATGCTTCAGGACCACTATAGGTAAAAACCTTAGCAACATCTTCTGCCTGATAAACCGTTAATCCTTTTTCAGGCACAACACCATAGAAATTAAACAGTCGCCCCTTAGCAACAGAACCATATTTTTCTGAAAGCAGGTAGGACAGCGCAAAGCGGGTTTTTGTATCATCAGAAGGTGAGTTTTCAGGGGCATATGTTGCTGACATGTTAGTAAATCGACGACCATCAGCCAGCGATTGACCTTCAAAAAGCCCATGTCTTTGCGTATACGATCCATCTTCATGACGATAAAAAACCAGCTCAAAATCATGGATTAATTTTTGATGGAGTGAACGATCGGCGTAGATGGCTTTAAAATCGGAAAGAAAATTTTGCTCTAGCTCCCGAATCTCTTTGAATGGTAGGGATTCCCGCTGAATGGTTTGTTCAGTTGAAAGTATAAGTTGAGCACGGACTGCCTTTTCAATATTTGCACGGTTTAATGAATATGAAATAACGCTGGCAGCAATAGCAACGATGCTGATCCTAAAGATAGCTAAACGAAGAGTTCGACCTGCAAGGGAGTGTTTCAAGTTCACAGGGCATCCATATCAACACTGTATTTCCCATTACAGTAATGGTTGATGCTGTAAAAATGTTTGTCAAATCAACGTATCTATCTAATGATCTCGCCAGCAATATTAGACACTCGTAGGCTATTTTCTGTTGTTCAAATTCGTCAGGTTTCTTTAATCCAGAGAACTGTGCAATCGCTACCGATTGTAATCAACCTCAATAGATCGAATTTGGTCATGATCCACCTCTATGAGTTATTTTACTCTTTTAATAAGGTGTCCAATAATGCTGGTCAGATCAGTTTTGTTTGACGGATAACACCACCCGGTTACGGCCCGCGAGTTTGGCTTCGTACAAGGCGGCATCGGCTTTTTTGATCCACGTCTCCGACTTTGTACCCGCGCTGTCTACCCAGACAAGGCCGATGCTGACGGTCACCGGAACAGTCTCGCCCTCATGATCTATGTGCAAAACGGCCACTTTTTCACGCAACCGTTCACATATCGTCAAAGCCTCTGCCTGCGTCACAAACGGAAGGTAGATCACGAACTCTTCTCCGCCGGTTCTGGCCAGCAGATCCAAACTGCGCAGCTGTTCTTGCAAACAATTGGCAAAGGCGACCAGCACGTGGTCGCCCACGGCATGACCAAATCGATCATTGATGTGTTTAAACCGATCAAGGTCCAGTTGAGCGATGGCGCTCTGGATGGGCAGCTTAACCGGCAGACGCTGCTCCAGCCAACGTCGGTTTCCAATGCCTGTCAACGGGTCGGTCAGCGCTGCGAGCTCCAACCGGACTTCAGCGCGTTCATTTGACATGCTGGCGACTGCGAGAGCAATTCCGAAGTAACAAAACACCAACGCATAGAAAGACCAGGCAAACCCAGTCGGTCCCGCTGTGCCTGCAATGATATATGGCAGTCGCAAGGCATAAATCCCCGAGCTCAATGCCAGCAAGGCGGCCAACAGCTTACGCGACGGCAATCGCTCTTGATGATAGTCGCGCAGCATCTCGAAGACGCAAGCCCCCAACGCCAACGTCGCTGCGGCATGAAAGGTGCCCGCTCTCCAGAAGTTCTGCAAGGGAAAACCGGTCACAACACCCAGCAGAACCGCACTCGCTGGCAGCAGCAAAACGGTGCGCCAGGAGATGAGTCTACGCCCACTAAACTGACGTACGCCGGCCCAAAATAGCGTATAGGCGACTAAACCCAGCAACAGACTGCCATGCGTCCACAACCACATGGGTAGAACAGCGTGTTCACCACTCCAGGCCACGGCTGAACCAATCGCCAATAACAGGTAGGCAGCAGCCAGATACCCCAAGCCGCGTGGTCCACACGACTGGCGACGAATATGGAGGATGCTTAGAGCGCCCGCAACCAGAGAAGTGTTGTAAACCAGAATAACAGTCGGTAAGTCAAGAGGGAGGTTCATGTTGGGTTGTATGCAATATTATTTGATAAAGTCTTTACAGACTTTCTTAGGTTCACCATCCGAGCTGCCATCTCAATCATTTTTTCTATGTTTTTATACACAAATCCTCCAAGGAAAATTTAACTTTAAGCTAAACGGAAGCACGGATTGCCGTTCGGCGAACGGGTGTGAGCGCCTTGTTATATGTGTTTTGCTTTTTATAAAAGGCTGAAATCGACTTCAGGCAATGATTCAAAACCTGGTTTTGCAAAATAATAACCTTGCATCAAATAGATCCCTAAATCGTGCAAAAATAGCATCTCATCTCGAGTTTCAACGCCTTCAGCCAGCGGCGATATATTAAGTTCACGAAACATAGTAATGCAATTTTTTACGATCACTTGACGCACAGGGGCTTTATCAATGTTACGGATCAAGTCCATATCGAGTTTAGCTATATCAGTTTGGAAATCCGCAAGAAGATTTAATCCCGAATAACCAGAGCCAAAGTCATCTATAGCGGTTTTAAAGCCTAAATTTTTATAATATTCCACGATATGCTTGATGTGTTGATTATCTTTCACTTTCTCAACCTCTGTAAACTCAAACATAATTTGGCAAATAGGGAAGTTATGCGTGTTAGCGGCTTCTAGTGTTGTCCGTATACAACGTTCTGGGCGATATACAGCATTAGGCAAAAAATTAATGCTCACCATTGTTGTTATGTTTAACTTTGCAGCCAAAGCGATCGCTTTGACTCGACATAGTTGATCAAAACGGTACCGATTATCATCGTTGACGCGAGAAATGATAGAAAAAGCCGACTCGTTTTGTAGACCTCGAACTAAGGCCTCATACCCGAAAATTTGCTTGGAAGAATAGTGAACAATCGGCTGGAATGCCATTGTAAAATCAAAGCCAAGATCAACATTTTCGATGCATTGTCTGCATGAGAATTCTATATAATCTGATGGTTTATCCATATAATGCATCTCAATGTGCCAGTGATACTCAACTCTCATAATAGAGAATATTTGTTGTTTCAACCGTTAACTACTCTGCAAGTATAGCCCATTAAGGCGGACTCAAATGATTGTGAATATTGCTTTTCATATAACTTCACCTTAACGCGTTGCGGAGCTGATCAGTGAACAACGCTAACGGCGTTGAATGCCTTGTTATACATTCTTGCTTTTAAGACATGGCTAGCGCACTGTCTTCCAACAAATCAGAGGATATAAACGATGCCGAATGGCACTGTTGTTGGCAAAGGAAACCTAATGACTCGTGGTTTTATGTGACTTAATTCTGTGTATTCGAGAACAAAAATGATTCATATGAGTTTTATTTTGTTAGCTTAAAGCATATAAATGTAAGTGTTTGATGAACAACTTTAGGAATAATAATGAGAAAGACTGGGTTATTACTGGTTGGAGTGTTGCTTTCAACGTCTGTGCTGGCAGAAGGCTCAATGAGGTGTGGAAGTTCCATCATTTCAGTAGGCGATATGAAAACTGAAATGCTGATGAAATGCGGAACTCCAATGAGTACAGATGTAAAAACGACACTGATTAAAAATGAAAATGGTACACAGTCTGTTGTTCAAACGGGTGAAATATTCACTATGGATATGGGCAAAGACAAATTTGTGGCATTGGTAACCATAGAAAACGGGATCATCACTCATATTGAAGATGGTCCACGTCATGAGTAATTAAGATTCATTGAGTAGGTATAACCTCAGTCAGTAAGGGTTGGAGAGTGTAAAAAAATTTGTGTTAGTGGCATTCTGAACAACCTGTTAAAAGGAAACTGGAATGCCAATTACCGATCAAATCCTCGATCAACTTCTTGCCGATTGTAAATCCCCTGAAGACCTGATGGGGGAACAAGGTTTACTCCGCCAGTTGACTAAAAAGCTGGCTGAGCGTGCTTTAGAAGCCGAGATGGAACATCATCTTGGTTATCCCAAAAACTCGCCTTCAGGTAAAAATACCGGTAATTCCCGCAATGGGAAAACGGCTAAAACCGTTCGCTCTGTTCATGGTGAACTTGAGCTGGAAATCCCCCGAGACCGGAATAGTTCCTTTGAACCGCAATTGGTGAAAAAGCGAAAAGCAGCTGGCTGGTTTCGATGACCGTATTCTTTCGCTTTATGCCAGAGGCATGTCTACCCGTGATATTCAGGCCCATTTTGAAGAAGCCTATGGCGTTGAGGTTTCCCCGACATTTATTTCACAAGTTACCAATGCCGTTCTAGATGAAGTCAAAGCCTGGCAACAACGGTCACTCTCAGCGGTTTATCCGATTGTCTATCTTGACTGTTTAGTTGTTCGTAGCCGCGATTCAGGTGTCATACAAAACAAAGCCGTCTATCTGGCTCTGGGCGTGAACACCGAGGGCGAGAAAGAATTACTGGGGTTATGGCTGGCGCAAAATGAAGGCGCCAAGTTCTGGCTCGGCGTCATGAACGAACTTAAAAACCGTGGAGTTACCGATATATTCATTGCCTGCTGTGATGGTCTGAAAGGGTTTCCGGAGGCCATCGAAGCCGTCTATCCAAAGACGCAAATTCAGTTATGCATCGTCCATCAAATTCGTCATAGCCTGAAGTTTGTGAGCTGGAAAGAACGCAAAGCGGTAGCCGCTGATTTACGAACCATCTATGCAGCAGCCACCGATCAGGAGGCTGAGCAAGCGCTGGAACAATTTGCATTGAACTGAGACAGCCAGCATCCGCAAATCAGTCAATCATGGCGAAACAACTGGAGCCGGTTGAGTGTCTTCTTTGATTATCCGCCGGAGATCCGTAAAGTGATCTATACAACCAATGCGATTGAGTCACTAAATGCCAGCTTGCGGCAAGTGACGAAAACACGGCGCTCGTTCCCGAACGATGATGCGATCATGAAATTACTGTATCTGGCTTTACATCAGATAGGGAAGAAATGGACAATGCCGATAAGAGACTGGAAACCCGCCATGAAGCAATTCATTATCATGTATAGTGACCGTTTACCGCAATGATCACTAAACAGCCACTTACACAGAAAATTTTACAGACTCAAGGGTTGAGGTTTTATCGAAGTACGTATAGGAAATAAAATAGATCTTTATCACATAAATTCTTTATGCTACATAGTATTTAGATATCAATACGTTAACTCAGTTATTCTTGGTCTTATTTAATATTCTGTTAATAGTGCCGTCAACCTTCATTTGATTGACTATTTTATCAAAATTTTCTGCAAGTTGAGTGTTTTCCGGTTTTCGAGAAAACACTAAATAACTAACAGTTGTTTCGCTGGGTGGACCACTAATCTGTACTTTATCAAGCCCACCAAGTTTATTAAGCATACTAATGCCTACTAAACGACTGCAAATAACCGCATCTACTCTATCTCCCAGTAGTTTCTTAAATGTTAGTTCATAATTTGGGGCACTATCCAATCGTTTAAATACGTTGTTTGCGACTGCAGTATCAAATTTATTTCCATATGAAGTTTTATCTACAACACCAATTCGTAAATTAGCTAAAGATGAATAATTGCCGTCGAAAACAACATTTGATTTTTTCTTTACAAAAAACACATAGTCTTGACTAATTAATGGCTCTTTTGGAAAGAGCATAGTAGCTTCACGTTCTTTGGTTTTTTTTATAGTAAACAAGGCATCAACTTGCTTGGTTTCTAGTAGATGTAGTGATCTGGTCCATGGTAAAAAATGATAAGTGATCGGTATATTCATCCTTGTAAATATTTCGTTGACAATATCAATTGTTAAACCTTGGGCTGAATCTCCTGTTTGCAGGATGTATGGTGGATATTCTAATGTTACTAGTTGTAGTGTTGTCTGACACCATGCCGTTTTACTGAACAGTAAAATGAAAAAACAGGGAAAAAACGACTTCAGAATATGCATTATTTCTTTCAATATTTAGTTTGTACGTTCTAATTGTTAAGTTTTGTATTCTAGAGTGTATTTGTCAAAATTTTCTCAGAATTCTTGCGGTCTGTATGGAGCGAATGAGTGGGTAGTGATTGTGCATATTGGCTCTACCGAACAGAAAAAACAATATACACC
Organism: uncultured Tolumonas sp.; assembly: GCF_963556105.2. NCBI lineage: Bacteria > Pseudomonadati > Pseudomonadota > Gammaproteobacteria > Aeromonadales > Aeromonadaceae > Tolumonas > uncultured Tolumonas sp. The sequence goes on along the minus strand of NZ_OY829944.1, from coordinate 2,084,203 downwards.
TAAGACAGGCTGCAATGCTCATGTGCTTCAAAGCTAGATATAACAAGGTGCTCGGACGATTTGCGCATCAATCACATACGCGGATACTGATGAAGGAAAAAGCAGTATTGAGTAGTTAATACAGAGGATTCTTCAGCATTTTTAGTTGGCTGGAGATAAGCAGTTTGTTGGTGTTCATTACTTCAATTAATAGTTCCAATGTGTCTTCTATCGTTGCTAACAATTTATAATCATTGTTATCGATACTGTTTAGATAGCGTTCAATTTTGAACATGATTTCATCACGACTAAGGATCAAGCCATGGTCGATCATGAATTGCTCTAAAAATGAATATGCATGCAGAAGAGCATTCGCTTCATGACCCTTTTCCGCATCTATCCATAACAATAATTTGTCGGTACAGCATTGTGTCAAAGAAATCATCGTTAAAAACCCAACACACTAACAATTTTGGTGCCAAATGATCTTCGTTTATACTATAGAGTAATGACAAAAAGGATCCATTTACACACTTTTTCAGCAATAAAGGTAATGCAACCATAAATAGGACACTAAATAGTTGCAGGTGAACGACGCGAAGTATGCTAAATCCCGTATTGTCGAATAGTGCGTCTGCGATGTACTAACAAGAAATTCTAAGCCTCAGCATCTGCTGCGGTTTTCTTTTTTCCGTCCCCAATAATACTGAGCATGCACAACCACCATCAATCGTTGCAAAATTATGGGCCAATGATATTGCACAGTGCAATGTTACCTCACAGCAGTTTTGGGAGTTACAGGATTGGGTATATCAACAAACGCATAAAAAATAGGTAATTGAATAGGTTCTGTACTTCATTGAGGTTTGTAGCACGGAATTTAGTTAGTAGTGGGTTAGGTTGAAAAGGAATGTAATCAGGAAGAAGAGGGTGAAAAGAGCAAAAAAAAACCCGCTACCGCGGGTGATTTTTAAGGTAAATCTGAGAGAAAAATGAGAAGGATATTCCCAAAACATATTCCCCAAATATTACCTGACTTGCTCTTTGGCTTCTTGTGAAGAAGCTAAGTGCTTGATAATAATGGTGCCGATGGCCGGAGTCGAACCGGCACGCTGTAACCAGCGAGGGATTTTAAATACCTCAACCCCTCTATACAAATCAATAAATTATATATATTTCAGCAGCTTATAAATTTGTGTCGTAGTGTAAGATGTTATATTACAGCACCGCTGCCGCCACTTTGCCGCCATTTTTTAGACGGGCGATAGGGTTAAATCTGACTGCATCTTCAAGGTGATCAGGTGCAAAATGGGCATAGCGCATTGTCATGGTAATAGTGCTGTGGCCAAGGATTTTCTGCAGAACAAGAATGTTTCCCCCGTTCATCATGAAATGGCTGGCAAACGTGTGGCGTAACACATGCGTGTGTTGCCCCTCTGGTAATTGAATGCCTGCTTCATTGATTGCTTTGGTAAATGCCTTATAGCAATCGGTGAAAAGCCTTCCTCGTCTTTTCGGTAACTCAGCCAATAAATCAGCACTTACCGGCACTGTTCTCGACTTGTTCGATTTCGTTTTGGTAAATGTGATGCGGCCATTACTGACTTGCGACTGTTTCAGCTGTTCAATCTCAGACCAACGCGCACCAGTGGCCAGGCAGAGTTTTACAATCGGGAGGAGGTCAGGGGTGCTGCTTTCTGCGCAGGTTTTCAGAAAGCGGATGATTTCGGCCTCATATAAAAAAGCCAATTCAGATTCGGCCTGTTTATAGGCTCTTAAACCATCGAGCGGGTTTGGTGTTGTCCATTCACCAAGCCTGATCAATTCATTAAACACAGCACGAAGGTAGGCATGGTCACGGTTAACTGAGGTAACAGATACGCCTTTGTTTTCTGTTCGCACGGCACGTTTATCATTTATCTCGCCAGACAATCGCTTTTCCCGATAGCCGGAAAAATCTCTGACAGAAAAGTCGAGAGCTAAAGGGTTACCCAACGCCTCAGCCACATGCAGCAGTTTCGATTTTCTCGATGTACCGTCTTTCAAGCTTTGGCCGTGCAGCGAATACCAAAGCTCTATCAGATCAGATAACCGGCGGGCGTCTTTAGCTGGCGCTTCATCTTCGGGTAACGCTTCAGTAATGGTTCGTTCCCATGCCAGTGCTTCACCACGAGTCGCAAATTTTTTACGCTTACGTGGGCCATCACGACCTTCGGGGTAAACCTCAGAAAGCCACGGTTTCTTACTACCATCGTGAGTGTTTCTTACAGACATTAGAGTATACAATCAGTAATGCATGCTGTTTTTATATACAGTGTTGTGGCTGGTATCAATGTTTATTTGATATCAGAAAAACCTATCAACTATATTGCATAGTTATTATTCAACATTGTATGTGTAGTCACCATAATTAGTGGAAATGAATATCTCTAATAAGCGAGGGCAATTTAAAACGACTGCTGGGAACGTCTGGCCAAATTTTAATGTATTTGGCATAGTGAGAACTTGGCCAGGATGAAGTTGACAGTTACCACGATTAATTTTTAAGTTTTTTATCTGAATATCATCAATTTTTGAGGTGATATTTATATATGTAAATAAATTTTGCTGGTAGGTGTCAATGGCAAATGGGTTTTTTGGTGGTTCGATGTTTTTTGGAGTGCTCTCATCAAGTAAGCTTCCATCGGATGTTATTGTTATTGAGTTCACAGACTTACTTAAACAACTATAGTCTCTTTTTTTGTTTTTTATTTTTAAAAATTCATCTATTCTGGTCGAACCAATAAAGCAATATCCAGTAGGTGATTGTTTATATACGGAAGCGTAACAACCGGATGAGCCGCAGTCATTCATATGATACAACGCGACCTCATTAATGCCATCACCATTAATATCATGCTGTTCGACATTGATGTTATCAGGAGATGGTTTTTGATCATATTTTGGATATTCCGTGGAATTGTAATATTCCTTTTTTAGTTCCTGGATCGTTTCTGATGAATAAGCAAAAAAAGAACACAATAAAAACAAGAAGAAAGCAGATGTATTAAATGTTTTCATAACATATCCTAAAGTATACATACAAGATCGTTGTCGAATTGACCAGAACATATTAAACAACCCCATGAGTTCTAAGGCTTTCAACCCACATTTGTTCAGACAGAATAGCAACATCAGATTTGCCGTTATCTCGGTATTCAATAGCCTTTTCAATCTTTCTACCGAACGCAGAGAACTTCCAATCTCTACTGACTAAGTCGCCGATAACGAGATAGTTAGTTCTAAGCGTTACACCAGATTCAACTTTATCTAGTTTCATCAATAGTTACCTCATGCCACCGATACCAAATGAGCTTTGCCTTCTCTGATAGCTAAAGACTCTCGATATTGAGCAGCTTCGGCTTTAATAGTCCAATGTGCTTCCATACCCATTTCAGTTACAACCGATTTGATGTCTTTCAGTGGAACTCGAAAGAATTCTTTCCGAGGGTTAACCAGGTTCAGTTGTGCTTCAGAGAATCGTTTATGGAGTTCATTTTCAAGGGCAGGGGCATCTTCACTGAATATCATTGCATGAATATCAAAGCTAAACGGAACACTGGCATCACCCAGTTCATATACTCGTTCAGTTGGTTCTAAGCGTCGGGTCATGCCGATTTTAAATACATCTTCGCCAAACGAACCAATATTGCTAATTACATAAACATGACCGGCTATGGTCTGTTGAGCCATAGAAAGGGCTCTCTGGTTTTTTGCTTCTGCTTCATCATATTTTTGCTGTAAATCAGCAATTTTACTTTCAAGTTTTAGGCGTTCTTGTTCGTTTGCATGGCCCAGTTCAGCTCGAACTTTATCCATCATTTCTTTGAGTTTTTTCTCTTCTTTTTCGGCTTCTTTTATTGCCTTTTCATATTCTTTGCGTGCTCGTTCTTCTTCTCGAAGTTGTTCTCTGATCTGCTTTTGCTCTTCTTTTTCTTCAAGAATAATTTCATTAACAGCAACAGCCCATTTTAATTCGTTAACACGGGATTGATGGTATGTGTCAGTTATTCGTGCATTACGGAAGGCCACGCCATGTTGATTAACTAAACGCCATGCATCATTGATTTCTTGTAGCAATTTGCCGTAGTTATTGTGTTTTACTTTGGTGAGAATGGTGTCGACTTTGCCGTTATAGGCATCTAATACAAATGCAATCGCTGTGGTTTTGCGATGATGCTCTACGTAGTCACAAACAGCAGCTTTCTCTGTTCTGATAAGGCTTCTAGTTAGATCTCTTGCTCGTGAGAGCTGTTCACCTGCATCTTTAAATTCATATTGTGTAGCGATTTCATCAAGTAGGTTGCGGTTAGGAATCAACCATTCATCACCATATCCATCTATTTGATTCTTAATCGCTTTAAGGAATGATTCATATCTATCAGCATTTGCTTTTGCTTCAATTGCATCACCAGCAATTTTTTTGGCTTCTTCATTTGCATTATTAATAATGATGGTTGCGTTATGGTGAGCTGTATCAATGATGGAATCTGATTGTGATTGGGCGGCTGCAAGTGTAATGCTGGCTTTTGATTTGAATTCTCTTGCGGATTCGCGCAACTGCTTGGCTTCTTCTTTTGCTGATTGCTTTATCTGTTCTGACTCCAATGTTGCTATTTGAATAATCTTTGAAGATTGTTGCTGCGCTGATTCTCTTTCTGTTTTTGCTTTATTTGTTATTGCGGCCGCTTCTTGTTTTGCATTTTCTAGCTTTAGTGAAACATCTTTATCACACGCATCTTTTGTTGTTTTTACGTAGTTTTCTATATCAACAATAGGTTCATATTTTTTTAGAGTCTGAATTGTTAAATCAGCATCAGCAAGTTTTGTACTTAGATATGTTATCTTTTCTTTTGCAGTATTAATCTCTTCATCTAACGATACGCATTTTTGTTTTGCTTTTTTGTATTTAACAAAAAAGAACGGGCATGCGATTGCTGCAATAAGTATGAGTAAAGCAATTATTACTTCCATGTAAAAATCTCCGTACCATTTATTAGAATTTTTTCCCTGCCCAAACCACGCGGCCAACGACATGCAATTGGCTGCGTTCATCTTTGCTAATCAGTGTGCTGCTATATGCAGGGTTATCTGATTTCACATGCACTGCGCCGAGTGGGTCGAACTGCAGTCGTTTTACGAATAGGCCGCCGTCTAGTCGTATAACGTGCAAGCCATCGCGTGGTGCGTCGCCGTTAGCCAGTAAAACCAAAATCACATCATTGTCGCTGATGGTTGGTTCCATCGAATCGCCTTTAGCGCGGATAACAGCTAACCGTTCAGGTGAAAAACCTTCTTTTCTCAGCCAGTCGGTGCGGAATGACATTGGCTCTGTTTGTAATTCGTGACCAATTTCTGAGCCGTGACCTGCTGATGCATAGATCGCGTAAGAGTCGATTAGGGTGAATGAGTTGTCAGGCGTTGCAGGTTCAGAAGCGGCGCTCTGATTCCGAGACAAATCGAGATTTTTTGAGGATATAAAGTCTGGTGCATCGCCAATTCCAAAGCAAAGCCATGAAAAATCAACATCTGCGCCATTAGCAATGTCAGCAGCTTTCTCAACAGAAGGCATGGAACCTGAAAGATAGTTGCGAATTAAGGTGTCACTAATGCCGACAGTACGAGAAAAACGTCTTACAGGTGTATCACCAATAATTAGCTTTAATCGTTCTATGAACTGTGCAGAATCAAAACTATAGCGTGCATTTTTGTTTGACATTGATCACCTATACCACACATTGAGAAAAATAATGTGCAAATCAGCTAGACATTGTTGCGCGATATAGTGTGTAATTAGCTTGCAAGAAGAGAAGTTAAGTTTGCAATCCGATCGCCAAATCAATGAATGCAATCTTCAACTTTGTTAAGTACGAGCTGTTACGAACTATATCGCGCAAGGAGTCTCATAATGACACAAATAATCCTCCAAATCACTGCACCGGTCGCAACTTTAGAACGCTTTTCTGAAATAACCGGTGTTCCCTTCGATACGGTAAAACACCGCGTCCATAAAGGCTTTTATCCCATCCTCGCTAAGAAAACGCCCCAAGAGAGACCTCAAATCAACATGGTTGCCTTCTACGCCTTGTGCGCAGAACAGGCAAAGTTGCCAAAAGACTCTAAATAAACCGTTAGTTACATGATGAACCAACGGAAGGGGATCGCCATGTTTACAGATACAAAGTGCAAACAATCCAGCGCGTTTCATTCTGCGTGCGAACGATTTTCCGCAAAGTATGTCTTGTCTGAGGTGGCACGTAGCGCCGGAATCGGAGAGCAAATGCTGCGTAACAAGCTCAACCCCGAACAACCACACCAACTGACTGTGGTCGACATGATCAGCCTTTATCACGCAACTGGTGATGAAACGCTCATTGATGGCGCGTTGATGTGCTGCGGGTTAACGGCGGTTGCGCTGCCTAAAACCGATGAAGAAGCCCGATTGATTGAACGTGCTATTGAGCTGAATGCCGTAGTTGGCGGCATTGGTTCGCAGGCGTTGCAGATCCAGAAAGCGGGCAGAGTGACAAAAACACAGAAAAACATGCTGGTTGAGGCTGCCACGGTTGCGATGGGGAATCTTGCGATTTTCGTCAACGAGGTCGAGCTGAAATTTCAAACTGTGCCGGGGCTTAGCAGTGCCGTTGATGTAGCACGAGTGGTAACCGGACTTTAACTATAAGGGGTAGAGCATGAGGATCCGTTGTCCGCATTGCGGAAGTTTGGCTCGGTCACGTACATCGCGTTCACTGTCTCAGTTAGTTACTGAGGGCTACATGGATTGTTCAAATGTGGAGTGTGGCCACCGGTTTAAATTCCTGATCGAGATAGTCGGTAGCATTGTGCCGTCAGACACGCCGAACCCAACTATTTCTCTGCCGCTCCTGAAACGAAAATCAGTGAATCAAGAGGGCTAGATCATGGGCGTGAAGCAATCAAATCTGATCTCAATCGCAACGCTGCTGCATAAACCTGCCGGCAGTTTCTCAATAACGTTGAACGGTCATCAGTCGGGGTTTATGCAGGCACCCGATGGCCGCCAGATGTATTTCCGCAATAACCAGCGTCGCCATGTTCGTCGTGGCCGCCATCACTTGGTAATGGGGTGAATCATGGGCGCATCATCAGCAGTGTCGACAGAACATCAGACAGTTGGCTTTTTGTCTGGTGATCAGTTTATTCAATCGGCAGGGCATGAAGCACTGCGAAACATCCGTGAAATGATTGGGCGTTCCGGCCCCGCTAGCCATTACAACCGGTTAGACCTACGGGCGAGAGCCGCTATTTGTTACACCGCAAAACTGCGCCCGTCTGATTACGCCAATAAAAGCTTGGACGAAATGACGTTGGATGAACGTGAAGCCATTCGCCGCGCCATCATCGAAATCAAGGCAATTGCTAACCAGTTTAGTGGCATGGATTTAGACCGTTCCAACTTCATGCAAACACCAAAAAGCGCATCACCCAGTGAAGAGTTCACCGCAGAAGAGGTGAAACGAAAACTGGTGCTGAGCGCACAAGCCCGAACCCTAGCAGCCAAAGCAACTGCCATTACAAAGCACGCATCTCAGGGAGAGTAATCATGTTGATACAAGTTGTATGCGGTAAAGCCGCAGAGCTTTCTGCTGCCTTCGGGCACCGTTTAGTGGGTTCAACTGCGTTCACATCAGTAGTTGGCCAGTGGCACGGCGGCATGGCAACCATCATCGAAATACAGCCAGACCCCGCGGCACCGGAGATCCCATTTCAGGTTAGGAACAAGGATACCGGCGAGGAAATCGGCGTGTTTGGTGATGAGTTTCTAATGATTGAGTGGGCCACCATTGGCCCCGCACCTACAGGAGTGAAAGCAGCATGATGGCAGCAACAGGAGTCACCACACACAAAAGCGTCAGAGCGGCGCACAAGTTTCTGCGTGATAACGATTATGACCGCGTTCGCCAGTTTTGGTTGAAGAGCGATCGCTGTGCGCGAGTAGTAAAACTGCCATCGGGGAAAGTGAGAGTAATTGAGGGGATGCCGGCATGAAAACACTAATGACATTAAGTTCAGGGTTCGAGATTCAAGAAAGTGAAGTCCATAAATTTATCCATGTGAGCAATTATGAAGTCATGGCATTTGGGTTTGTGGCAGAAAAAAAAGCAACCATTAAAGTTTTTTACAAAAAAAATCCAAAAGATGGATGTTTTGGCATGTTGATCGCGGCTGGAGATTGCGCCAGCGAATGGTGTGTGCATATGAGTGTCGAAGAGGCCATGCAACTACATGCATTGTTGCCAGATGTGGAATTCGACGATGAGCGCGAAAGAGCTGCTGAATCATTAGCTGATGTAGGCGGTGCAGCATGAGTAAGCACACGCCTGAACCATGGGTTCTTTTTGAAGTTGGTGATCGCTTTAAATATCAATGCCCAGTATCCAGTGACAAAACTTCAATATTAACAGTTACATCAGAAGACGATATGCATTTCGGGGCAGTTTATAAAGATGAAGATGCGCGCCGAATTGTTGCCTGCGTGAATGCTTTCGCTGGAATAGATATCGAACAGATCGAATGCATGCCAATGGATATAAAAACGCTGGCACAGTCATTCGTACAGATGACATTACAGCGCGACAATCTACTGTTAACGCTTGAAAAAACCAGTGAAAACTTGAGTGATGCAGCGAGTAAGATGAAGTGGTTTTCTGTATCAGCGGCTCAGAAAATGCTCCGTATCGTTGATGATGTTAATGCTGTAATCGCTAAGACAAAAGGCGGTGCAGCATGAATTCAATAACGCACCTAAATGATTTGAAATATGAAATTCTCTACAAAAAAGCTCACGGCTTTTGCGATACATGCTTTGGTGAAGGTTACATCCCTGATCCTGATGATAATGACGAATCGAATGCTGGCACGTTGCAGTGTCCTGATTGTCATGGGGAAGGCGTGATTTATCACGATGGCTTTGATGAGCACAGCACGTTGGCGCGTGAATTATGGAAAACAATCTGGCGCGCAGCTCGTCTGCATGAAGTTGGTAACAATCCAGTTTTTGAAGCATTTAACCTGATGACAGACAGCATGTTATTTGCCCACATGCTGGATATGACGCCATTTCAGTTGTTTGAATTAATTAAGGTATCAAGGACTCTACTATCAGATAGAGGCGCAGCACCTCAACGATCAATGTTGCAATACAAATTGGCTCTGAGAAATGGCGAAGTCGGTTTTGATGAGGACTTGCCATTTTGATCGAACTGGCCGAACTGCAAATCATGTTGGCCGGCCACGATGTGTCGGCCTATTTTATCGGCGCTCCGGGCCGTGCCGATCTGAAATGGTCGCTTAAAGTAATCGACGGGTTACCAGATAGCATCATTCCAGATATGTATCGCCAATATCTGAACCGCAGAAAGGCGGGGCAGACTCATAACGCAAAAGCGGCTAACTCATGGTTACGCGAACGGGCGGGGTGGTTCAAAGCCTTGCTGCGTTCTTTTCCTGTTCCCATTCATCACCTTCGTAATGAAGAACACCGCGCCATGGTTGCTACCGATTGGGCAAACCAAACTGCGCAATTACTTAATACCGCAACCAACGGGCACACCGAGCCGCAAGAATCTGACTACCTGTTTGAATTGGTAAGCGGGCCTGCGGGTCAGTGGGGCTTTATTCCATCAATGCCAGATTTTAGATCTGAAGAGTCAAAGCACAGATGGATTGCCGGTGTGCTCGTTCGCATGATTGATGCTGCATGGTGGACTCGGAAAATTAACCGGGCATGGGACCGCTACACCGAACATGCCGCCATTCTTATGGGCAAAGTTCGTCGTGGTGTTTCGGCCTATCTGAGTTTTAAAAACCTCAATATCTACCGTCAACGCAAATCTGCGGCCAAGAAATGGATGCAGCAAATGTTGGTGGTGAATCCTGATCATGGCTTAGAGATAACGCTGGAAGAGGTGGTTAAATCATCTGTTTCTAACCATGAAAATCGTCGCCATGAACTGATGGTCAGAATGCGCGGCTTTGAAGATATGGCCGCAGAGCTTGGATATATCGGGCTGTTCGTCACATGGACTGCGCCAAGTAAATTTCACTCATGGAAACAAGCTGCAAACGGCAAGGTAGTAGAAAACAAAAAATATAACGGTAGTACGCCACAGCAAACACAGAAATATCTGAGTCGATTGTGGAGCAATTGCCGGTCAACATTAGCCAGAAATGGCATCGGTATTTTTGGTTTTCGCGTAGTTGAGCCACACCACGATGGTACACCGCACTGGCACATGCTGGTTTTTGTTCATCCTGATCAGCTTTGTGACGCTATCAGCCATATGCAGTGGTATGCATTAACCGACGACAAAGCAGAGCTGGTTCGCACTAAAAACCAATTCAAAAAATTCTGCCCGGCATTTACCGACATAACACCACGCTTTGACTGGAAGGTGATGGGCCCGAAAGAGGGTGGCGCTACCGGTTATATCGCTAAATACATCGCAAAAAATCTTGATGGCCATGCCGTAGGTGACGACTGGGAGGCAGAAACATCTGCCGAGGAAGGTGCTGTTGCCGCTGGTGCATGGGCTTGCTGGCATGGGATCAGACAGTTTCAACAAATTGGCGGCCCAAATGTTTCGGTCTGGCGTGAACTACGCAGATTGAAAGACCCCGCAGGGCCAAGCCGTGATCAAGTGCTTGAATCGCTTCGGCGCATTGCAGATGGGTCTAACTGGCGTGGTTATGTAGACCTGATGGGCGGGCCTGTTTTGCCGCGTGCTGATCGCCCGGTAAAACTGATGAACATCATCAAAGATGCTGCCAATAAATACGGTGAAGACATTCAGAAAATCATGGGGGTCTTCGGCCGATTTGAAAAAAGACAAAGCCGTTTAGAAGGTTGGGAAGTAACTCGCTTTGGTTTAGACGCCAGAGAGCGGAACGGCTCTGCTGCCCGTAAGGGCAGTGCTTCTATCGGACGAGCCGAAGGCGCGGCCCCTTGGAGCTCTGACAATAACTGTACGGGCCTTGGTGGCAACAGCGCGGATCAGTTGTTGAATGAGCATCTTCAGTTATTAGGTTTAGATAATTGGGCAAAAGATAGGCTATTAGCCCAGTGCATTCTTAAACAAGACGACCGATTCATCTGGTTTAAAGACGGTGAATTGCACGTGAGCACTAAACATCCGACCTATGACACGCAATCTGACCAACTAGATTGGGAAATCGACAAAGAATTGAAGGCAGGACATACCGATCTGATAGCCAGAATCAGGCGCGAAATGTGGAATGTCATTGAAACCGGTGCAGATATCGATGAGTGGTTACAGCAGCATGCCGCTTTGGAGCAGGACATTGCACTTAAGCAATTAACCGACATTGTTGATCAGCTGGAACAGGAGTGATTTTTATAAAAAATTTAATTTAATCCATGTGATATTGTCCTTATCGAAATGCGAGTCATTTTTATTTCAAAATATATGCTTAATTTCTGATTTACCATTGCTAAAGGTAAGTCAGGAAAAACCTGTGTGTCGTTTTATGCCTATAAATAGCTTTAAATTTAATCAAAAATATGTATCTTATATGTTCAAATGGCACACAAAATATAGGGGTACTTATGAACAATGTTGTAGGTGATAATAATAAGAATGCTTTATATGGATCGGATGGGGACGATAGCATAACGGGGTTGGGTGGCGATGACTTTCTTATGGGCTATGAAGGAAATGACATATTAGACGGAGGAGATGGTAATGATGAGCTTCAGTCTGAGCCTATAAGCCACGATGGTGGAAATAAGCTATTTCTAGGCGGTGCTGGTGATGATCTCCTTGAAACTTGGAGTGGTAACGATACTTTGAATGGTGGCAGTGGAAATGATTATCTTTCGGCTGGTAGCGGTTCAAATATATTGATTGGAGGTACAGGAAATGACACTATTGAATCAAGTATTTCCTCTAGTGATATTTGTACCAACACATATCAATTTCAGAAAAATGATGGAAATGACACATTATATATAACTGAATACTCTAATGATATTATAAAATTTTTAGATGTGAACCCTAGTGATTTAAAAGAGATAACACTTAATGGAAGTGGCAAATATGTTCTTAATTATGGTTTATCAGATAGTATAACTTTCAAAAACTCAGCGACTATCGACTCAATTCAGTTCCAAAATGGTGTGACTTGGACATATGCTGATTTTTTGAAAAATGTACCAATAAATTTAACTGATGCAAATGACGATGTAAATATTAGTGATGCATATGATAAAACAATTAATGGATTTGCAGGGGATGATTATATTTTTTCTGATTCCAATGCAAATATGTTAATTAATGGTGGAAATGGTAGTGATATTATAATTACCAGAGGAACCGGCGCTGACACCTTAGTTGGTGGTCTGGGTGATGATGAATTACATAGTGGTGGGAATGGTGTTTTTGAATTCAGCAAGGGAGATGGAAACGATAAAATATCTGGTGGCTCTGCCATTAAATTTGTGAATGTAAACTCAAGCGACATAAGTCTATCTAATAACGGTAATAACTATCAATACACGATTCATTATGGCACTTCCGACTCTATAAATATTTATGATGTTATGGAAATTAATAAAATCGAGTTTGGAAATGGTCAAATATGGAATATGGAACAATTAATAAAAAATACCCCTCTGGAGTTGACATCTGCAGATGATTATATTTATGTCAATGATGACTATAGTAAAACAATAAAAGGTCTAGCAGGAAATGATGATATAGGAGTTGGTGATTTATCAACAGAGGTAATCATGGATGGTGGAGAAGGAAATGATGCATTGCGTGGCCCAGAGAATAGGACTAGTCATAGTACATTAATTGGTGGTATAGGGGACGATTATCTTGACGGTGGATTTGGTAATACAGTATTTGAATTTAAGCTGGGCGATGGAAATGATCATATTAATGCGTCATCTTGTGTGGGAACAATAAAGTTTGTTGATGTTGGCTTTACTGATATAACAAATATTAGTTTCGACAATGATAATGTTATGATTATGAGTTATGGCGCTTCTGACTCTATATCTGTTAATGGTTATGCTGATTCAAATGGTAATGGTAATAATGTAGATGGAGTTGAGTTTAAAGATGGGACATATTATTCATTTACTGGAAACAACCAGTCTGACGGCGTGAAAATTGGTACAGATGCTGCTGATATTTTATTCGGTGGCAATGAGAATGATAATATTTCTGGTGGCTTAGGTAATGATTTTATTTTTGGCGGAGTTGGTGACGATACATTAGTCGGCGATGCTGGAAACGATATTATATCTGGTGGTACGGGAAATGATGTTCTAACTGGTGGTGTGGGTTCTGATATATATATCGTCGATTCTGTTGGTGATGTAGTAAATGAGACTACAATAACGGCAGAAGTTGATACAGTAATATCATCTGTTGCATATTCATTAGGAGCCAACTTGGAGAATCTGACATTATCAGGTTCAGCTTCTATTAATGGCACTGGGAATGAGTTGAATAATTCGCTATTCGGAAACGATGCGGCAAATGTTTTGACTGGCCTTATTGGTAACGACACATTGAATGGTGGTAAAGGTAATGACACGTTAATTGGTGGTGTGGGTTCTGATACATATGTGGTTGACTCAGCAGGAGATGTAGTTAATGAAACAACTACAGTCGCTGAACTCGATATTGTGCAGTCATCAGTTTCATTCTTACTGGGCGCTAACTTAGAAAATCTTACATTAACTGGCTCAGCTGCTATAAACGGTACTGGTAATACGTTGAATAATGTAATTACGGGTAATAGTTTATCTAATATTCTCAATGGCGCCGCAGGCGCAGATACGTTGGCAGGCGGCAATGGTTCTGATATCTATTATGTTGATAACATTGGTGATGTCGTGACTGAGACCAATGCAGTGGCCAGCACGGGTGGTACCGATTTAGTTTACAGTTCTCTCAGTGCCTACACACTTGGCGCAAATGTTGAAAATGGCAGTATTCAAAGTACGGGGGCCGCGAATCTGACGGGTAATACCCTGAACAACATACTTTATGCGGGGGCGGGAAATAATATTCTCACTGGTGGGGCAGGTGTGGATACGGTGAGCTATTTGAATGCCAGCAGTGCTATCAGCGCCAATCTGACCCTCATTACAGCACAGGCAACCGGTGGCTCAGGTTCAGATACATTCTCCGGGATTGAAAATCTCACGGGGTCGAACTTTGCCGATAAATTAACGGGTGATGCGGGTGCCAATATATTAAATGGCGCGGCAGGAGCAGACGCGCTAATTGGTGGTGATGGTTCTGATACCTATTACGTGGATAATATCGGTGATGTCGTGACTGAGACTAACGCTGTGGCCAGCACGGGTGGTACCGATATAGTTTACAGCTACCTTAGTGCCTATACGCTTGGTGCAAATGTTGAAAATGGCAGTATTCAAAGTACAGGGGCCGCGAATCTGACGGGTAATGCCCTGAACAACATACTTTATGCGGGGGCGGGAAATAATATTCTCACTGGTGGGACAGGTGTGGATACGGTGAGTTATTTGAATGCCAGCAGCGCTATCAGCGCTAATCTGACCCTCACTACAGCACAGGTAACCGGTGGTTCTGGTTCAGATACATTCTCAGGGATTGAAAATCTCACGGGGTCGAACTTTGCCGATAAATTAACGGGTGATGCGGGTGCCAACATATTAAATGGCGCTGCAGGAGCAGACGCGCTAATTGGTGGTGATGGTTCTGATACCTATTACGTGGATAATATCGGTGATGTCGTGACTGAGACCAATGTAGTGGCCAGCACGGGTGGTACCGATTTAGTTTACAGTTCTCTCAGTGCCTACACACTTGGCGCAAATGTTGAAAATGGCAGTATTCAAAGTACGGGGGCCGCGAATCTGACGGGTAATACCCTGAACAACATACTTTATGCGGGGGCGGGAAATAATATTCTCACTGGTGGGGCAGGTGTGGATACGGTGAGCTATTTGAATGCCAGCAGTGCTATCAGCGCCAATCTGACCCTCATTACAGCACAGGCAACCGGTGGCTCAGGTTCAGATACATTCTCCGGGATTGAAAATCTCACGGGGTCGAACTTTGCCGATAAATTAACGGGTGATGCGGGTGCCAATATATTAAATGGCGCGGCAGGAGCAGACGCGCTAATTGGTGGTGATGGTTCTGATACCTATTACGTGGATAATATCGGTGATGTCGTGACTGAGACCAACGCTGTGGCCAGCACGGGTGGTACCGATATAGTTTACAGCTACCTTAGTGCCTATACGCTTGGTGCAAATGTTGAAAATGGCAGTATTCAAAGTACAGGGGCCGCGAATCTGACGGGTAATGCCCTGAACAACATACTTTATGCGGGGGCGGGAAATAATATTCTCACTGGTGGGGCAGGTGTGGATACGGTGAGTTATTTGAATGCCAGCAGCGCTATCAGCGCTAATCTGACCCTCACTACAGCACAGGTAACCGGTGGTTCTGGTTCAGATACATTCTCAGGGATTGAAAATCTCACGGGGTCGAACTTTGCCGATAAATTAACGGGTGATGCGGGTGCCAATGTATTAAATGGTGGCGCAGGTGCAGATACCTTGGTTGGTGGTATAGGTGCTGATACCTTAGTCGGTGGTAGTGGTAATGATATCTTTGATTTCAATTCACTAACAGAACTGGGTTCTGATACAACTCGTGATGTTATAACTGATTTTACATGTGGTTTGGACAAAATTGATTTATCCACGATAGATGCTAATACAACATTGGCTGGAGATCAGGCTTTCAGTTTTGTCACCAGCTTCACTTCAACACCTGGGCAGGTAAGCTACAGTGGCGGTATTATTTATCTTAATACAGATAATGATACTGCTGCTGAATATCAAATCCAGTTAACAGGTTCAGTGCCGCCGTCTCTTTCTACATCAGACTTTATTCTGTAAGTAAGATCATCTAGGGGTTGAAATTAATTCAGCCCCTAGAACAGTTAATAATCATAATATTCACTCAATTAACGTTTAAGTGAAGGCATAGCTATTATTAGTACATTAACTTACTAGTAACTTAATGAAATTGACAAAAAATTGCCTCATGCAAAACTGCAAGGATCTGCATGAAAGTGAAAGGATCTAGAGACGATCTGAATTTACCGCGCGGCCACCGCTGGCGCCTGATAGCGGTGATCGGGAATAGTCATGCACCTGCATGAAAACTACCCCAAAAAGCGCGCAGGCGTGGCGGGGTCACGAGGGCGCGCTAAAGGTGTTAGGTGATGTATTTGCCGGTTCATGGGGAAGATTTGGATGGGTGGTAGAAAGCGGGCAAAAAAAGACCGCCATTGATGGCGGTCGGGGTGCAACATGGGTCAGTTAAACGGGCGCAACAGCCAGTGCATAGGGCTTGAATCGGATCACCTCTTCACCTATCCATTCGTTAACCGATGACATCATGACGCGCAGACTTTCCAGTTCTGTTGCGTCAAACACTTGAGCAGCTTGGCTGGCATCACCAAAGCCGCCCGTATTATTCGGGATGATCCCCATCAGTTGAGGTGGCACTCGGTGCGCTGCCAGTTGGTCGTCACGGCTAACGTTTTTGATAGACAGGAATTCATCCTTCGCTGCTACTTCGGCAACTGGGATAAGTTTCAAACCATCTTTATTTCCGCCTGGTGCATAGAGAAAGAGGTTACGAAAATTGCCCGGGCCTTTACTGTTTTTCAATGCTGTTTTCAGAGAGGTAATATCACGTTCGTCTTGCATGGCATCAGTCAAATAGAGAATGAAACCGGCATGACTGCCATTCTCATAATAGCGGCGGCGAAATAACGTGGCTGATTCATTCAACAGGCTGCTGTTCATACTGGCCACATAATCAGGGATGCCATAAATCTCCTGATTCACATCGCATTCTTTTAGATGGAATACATCACCGGCTGGTAATTTTTCCTCAGTAGTCCAGTTCGGATTCCACCAATAGCGATCAAGCTCAACGCCACGACGGGTATATTTTGCTGGCAGGTTTTTAATGGTCATTGGTTGTTTGAGGCGGTTATTAAATCGCTGCAGATATCCATTACCAAAAATCAGGAAATCCATGGCCCATGCGGTAAATTCATGAGTACTGAGTAACCGATGAGGGATGAAGCAAGAACGGAGAATGTTGCGTTTTACCTGAATGGATGACGCATGATGCACCGCGGCTTTGTAGATCCTGGACAAGCCTGTCAGGCTTAATGGCGGCTCATAATATTTGCCGTTGTGCATTGCTTCCATGTAATCGAACACTTCACGCTGAGAAAGCACAGGCATCGGATCACCGAATGACAACGCTTCATATTTTGACGGTGTAGCTGTCTGTTCGGTAGGTGTTTCACTCATTCGTAAATCTCCAAAAATCCTGAATTTGTTGAGTTGGTGCCTTCAAGCGGTTCATTACTCAGCGCATGCATCGTTGCCCATGCGATATCTGCATGGCTGGTTTCATCGGAGCGGCTGGCTTCATAAGTTGGGGCTCGTCCGGAGGCAGTGAGCGTTTTGCGAATAGACATGAACGAATGGGCGAGGTCAGTCCAGCCGGCATCGAATTCGAGACGGCCTTTGCTGATCACATCGTAAGCCTTCATTACCAGACGGCTTTTCACCACCGGGTTGTATTGGAATGGACGAACAGCAGGAAAGAACTGTTTCACCAGCTGGTAAACGCCTTCACCAATGCCGGTCACATCAATGCCGATATACATGACGTTATATCGCTGAGTCATGGCCTTAATGGCTGCTGACTGCGCTTGAAAATCCATGCCTTTCCATTGGTGCTTTTCCAGTACGCGGAATTTACCGCCAGATACCAATGGCGGTGCGATAACCACACATCCGGCTGAGTCGCCTTGACCACCTTTTGCCGGGTCATAACCGATCCAGACTGGGCGATTAGCAAAAGGCCGCATAGCAAACGGCTTCACGTCGTCCCATAACTCCCAACTGTCGACCATGCATTTCTGCATCATCGGCATAGGGAATATGGATGATGTGTCATCGATAAATTCACACATCAGCAGGTTTTGATATTCGTCTGGGCTGTATTCCAGACGTAGTTGATCTAAATCGAACAGGTTACAGCCACCACGAACGGCATCTTCTACAGTAATGATTTGCCGCCATTGACCATCGGCACAGAGCCGGCCGACTGACAAATTGGCATGTGATAGGTCAATTTCAACGCGATCAGATTTACTGCGGCCACGGTTAAACAACGCACCAGACCAGAATGGATAAGCATCGTGCGTCAGGCTGGACGGCGTAGAGAAATAGGTTTGCCGCCAGTGTTTATGAATGGCCATACCGGAGGCGACTTTGCGTAATTCCTGAAATTTATGGATCCAGAAATATTCGTCCAGGTAGAGATTGCCGTGGTAAGACTGCGCTGTTCTGGCATTGGTACCGAGAAAATAAAGAGTGGCCCCATTGGGTAAAACAATCGGGTCACCACGCAACTCAACGCCGGTAACATCTTTGACGAACTGAATGATGTATTGCTTGAATACATGCGCCTGCGCTTTGCTGGCAGACAGAAAGATCTGGTTACGCCCCGTCTGCAGGGCATCATCAAATGCTTCATGTGCAAAATAATAGGTCGCCCCGATCTGACGGCTTTTTAAGATATCCCGGATGCGGTGTTGCAAGCCTGCCTGATGCCAGTGACGTTGATAATCGAACATAGACTCAAGAAAGGAGTCATGAATTTTATCGGTCAATTCATCAATAAAGGCATTCTTTTCCGGCTGCTTTTTCGGTCCTTTATTTCGATTGGCCACCTTCGGGTTCAGATCAGCTTCATTGCCATCGGGTTTACCGTATTTATTGATACGGGCTATCCGTTCCAGCTGCCGACCTAACAGGTCAATTTCTTTGAAATCACGCCCGTCTTTTTCATCCTTCATGATCAGTTGTGTCATGCGCGCTTCAAGCGTGGCATCAACTCTGTCAATCGGGCGGGCAGCATCCCACATCACGTTTTTTCCATGAGTGCAGGGTAGGTTCAGGAATATCCAGCATCTCTGCAATACGGCAGACCTTATAGCCTTGCCAATACTGCAAGAACTTCAAACTCATAGCGTGTAATTGGAAATGCTGTACTGACAAGGGATTTATGAACCATCACAGAAAGAGTATCGTTCATCTCTAGTAATCGATAAAGTAAACTTCTGATTGGTATTAAATGGTCATCTATTACGTCGCCAGACAAAGGAGATCAAATCCAATATCGTCTATTTCTTCGAATGTCAAAGCATGAAGCTGTTGTGCCTCCTTATCCTCGTCATTTAGATTGTAGTATTTGCCTTTCATAATGAAAGCCTCCTTGTTTTCCTAGTTCACATAACGCCCACTGAATCACTCTTAAATAGTTTGTTATATTTTGTCTAGCCTCCAGATGCCAAAATGATTTAGCTTGCTGCGGCTGAATAAAAACTCTTCTTGGTAAACACATAAATCATATACAGATGAATAAAATGGAGAAGTCATATGAATATCTAAAAACTTTTCATTTACTGTAGAGTTTAGTGATGTGTCATACATTAATATAGAGGGCTTATTCGTTCCTAACACCAAATATCTTCCATCGACTATATCTAAAGAAGTAACATATAAATCCGACATGCAAACATCACGCAAAGGATGTTGTTTAAGCTCGAGAGAAACTTTATGCTTAACTTCTTGACCAATATCATCGAAAAAGTAAATATTGTAATCATTTGAAGCAACAACAAAGCCCAATGAATCAGAATGAAGAATATTGCTAGTTCTAACGAAAGTTTTATTAATAATAGAAAAATTATCATCAATGAAATAAATATAGTGCTCGTCAGAAACGCAAATAACACCAGATAATTTATTACAGGCTATTGATGTTATATGGTTTTTTGAAGCCACAATGCTTTCAAAACTATTTACTTTTATTTTGCCATTAACATTAAAAATTTCTAACTTGTATAAAACACCACTTCTACCAGATACGAATACATGCTTTTCATCGCTACTAATACAATATAGCGACTCACCTGCCGAATCGTCGAATAAAATCTGTGGAGTGTAATCAGTCCTTGGAATCCCAGATGCAAAGTCTATATAGCAGTCTTCAGTTAACATACCCTGTATGTCATACAGGTATACATACCCTTTCTCGGATACACCCAGCATGAAATCATCATTTAAGAATAGAGCCTCATTTATGTAATCTTCGTTTCCTAAACGTAGTTGTAGCATATGAGGATAACCACCTTGATAACGAATAACATTACCGCGACCATCTTTAATGGGTGTTATATTGGAAATATAATTAAATATAAACAATTGCCGTTTTTGGGTTGAAATAAAAACATTTGAGTAACTGCTTGATACTGTATCTATACCATTAGAAGGAAGTTCTATTTCTGCAATCAAATCTCCAGGAAAACCAATATTATCCAAATAGAAATCTCTCGATATAGAATTTGAACTCCATGGTATCTGTTTATAATTTGTTTTCGTAAGAACGGCTTCCCTAGTTTTCACAATAACATCGCTAAATGTTAGACCATACCGGCTGATGTTTTTGGAAAACTCTTCGGTAAAACAACCATTGTTACTATTTTTAGTACCGTCACTCGCAGTGTTCCCCGGCTGAGTAGAGTATATAATAGCCATGCCGTGTGATGACTCTATTTCACATAGTCCTTTATTAAATATGTCATTAGTGGCGATAATTTCTTGTGTAAAATCATGATTCCTGCATGCATCCAGAATTATAATTTTCTCACCATTAGACTTATTAAGAGCATTCGTAACGTCTCCTAAATAAACTGCTCCGCTTTCAATATTTTTATGAATAGTTAAATCCTTCATGATGTCTACTGGCAATAAATAATTACTATCCATTAATTGAACGGAATGTCCTGCATAGTAAAATAGCACTAACCCTTCGCTCTCTTGAACAGACTCACCAAACTCGTTAAGCTTTCTCAAAAAGGCCTCAAGTTTCAAATTTTCCAAAAGAGTCACATCGAAGCCTTTTAAAGTAAGAATCTTAGATATTGTCCTCGCATCATTAATAGGATTCTTCAATGGCTTAATGTTCGTATAATCATTATTACCAATAACTAAAGCTTTACGTTCCAATTTACCTCCAAAATATAGCCTCAAGCTAAACGGCGGCACGCTAGTGCCGTCCAGTGAACGAAGTGAACGGGTTTGAGCGCCTTGTTATGCGTTTGTGCTCTTGATGGGCGTAATGCTGTCGATGTCAGGTATAAATGAAAAAAAGCTACCGCACCGACTATCGACGTGCCGGATGCCAAGACCACAGTATGTGCAAGGAAATGCTCATAAGTTCATGATGCCGAATGGCGCTATTGTTGGCAAATGAAACCAGGGATAAAGTTAACAAAATAACCAGAAAGGCTATGCGTTAATGCTGATGCGAGAAAACCAAACCGCTTGCCAACGCTCCATTTTTTCAGCGGTGGATAGTTTCTTAGGGGACGCAGAGCGGGTATCACCAAAACCAGCTTCTTTGATGATATTCGCATTGATGGTGGCGTAAATATGTTGGGCTTGTTGAAAAGACACACCAACTAACACGCCACATTGACGACAAAAGAGAAAATCAGCAGTACCACTGCCTTGATGATAACGGCCTAATAAAGAAGGTTCATTCACAGAAATAGTGAGTTTACCTTGAGGATCAGAAATGTAGGCAGCCCCATGTCCACGGCAAAAATCACAATCACATGCCCGAGGATTTAATGCTGAAGGTGGCGAAATCAGTTCAATATCAGCAGTGATATTGCCGCAATGACAACCGCCTTTCAGATTGTAAGCAGACATAAATCATCCTTGAAAAAACTAGAATTTAGCACAGAAAATTGAGCAGAAAACAGAACGCATAACTTTTAATTAAACGGCGGCACGTAGTGCCGTCCAGTGAGCAACGCGAACGGGTTTGAATTAGTTGTTAGGTATGAACAAAGAAAAATATATTCATCATCAACAACAAAACTGGCTAAGTGGAACCACAGGCTTCAATGTTGCAACTGTGCCAGCTTTAAACCACCGCTTGGAATTACGCACTGGCAATATTGATGCAGCGAAATTGGCTGAAACATCGACTGAATTATTCAGTGAGCGGGAGAGATTGCTAAAAACACTATGCCTCGATGATGAGCCGCTCTGGCGTTACACTCTGACAATGCTGATGGTTGCCGAAGACGTAACCCGCGCAGGCTTTCAGTTTGCCACTTCACGTGAATTCATGTGTTGCGCGAGGCAACCCACTCGCAGGTAGTGAACCGCTAACACCACTGAACCATCTGCACCGCCGCTTTAGGGCTTGAATTTATCGCCAACAATAAAGCCGTTTTTATTACCTAACAGCTAAATTAAGCCGATTTTTTCCGCAAAACCCTTTAAACTAGGATGAATTGCGGAAACTTGGATTCAATCTACAATGCCAATGAATGAGAAACCATGATTTACCACAAAATAAAACCAAGATATATCCAAGACAAGCTGTAATGCTCATGTGTCAGGAGGCCATACAGGGAAGGGGTTACAGAGGATTTTCATATCCATTACAGGGGAGGATGCAAGATGGAGATTCATATTCCACAGGAGGCGAACGAATGTCTATTTGTCTGCTGTGAATCCTTCATGGAACGCGACTGTGCCTGAAGGAATATTTCCATCAAAAGAAAAGGCGAAAAAAAACTCTGGCGGTACCCCAACCAGGGTAAGTTTTTCTGTATTTTGGAAGCCGAATTTTCGGTAATAATCAGGATGGCCAACAAGACAACAGCCTTTTGCTCCGGAGGCTTGCAACCGGGATAAGCCTTCAGTTACGAGTTTTTTTCCAATACCTTGACGCTGATATTCAGGCAACACGGATACCGGTCCCAATCCGTACCAGTTTTGTGTGCCATCTGAAATAGATATAGGTGAAAAGGCTATATGCCCAATAATTTTTCCCTCTAATTCTGCAACAAGAGATATCGTTAGTGCTTTAGCCGCACGGAGCGCTGAAACGACAAGTTGTTCAGTGTGATTACTGATTTCCAGCGTTTTAAATGCTGAAATCGTCACCCCTGTGATTGCAGCCGTATCGGCATCATTTTCATTTCTTATAGCAATTGTCAGGGTCATAAAATCACCTTTCATCAGGAGTCTGCACAAGCTTATTTGGAAATTGAACCATCAGTCTGGATGATCGGGAAACAATCTGGGTAGTTAACATGTAGTTTTCTGATAGGCGTCATGTTTTGGAGATCACCAGTTGTGATTGCTAATAATTGCCCAGTCAACGCAGCTACAGCATTGCTATTTCTAAGACTGTTATACATTAGCTGATATGGATAACCGCTCTTTATACGGGTCAAAGGATGCATCCCTCCGTGCGTATAACTATTAAGTGCTTTCCACGTTGCATCTTTGTATTCATACAATTGTTCAACTATGTGTTGGGGGGCTGAAGATTCATTTTTAAGTTGTGTCAGCATTTCC
Source organism: uncultured Tolumonas sp. (assembly GCF_963556105.2). Lineage (NCBI taxonomy): Bacteria > Pseudomonadati > Pseudomonadota > Gammaproteobacteria > Aeromonadales > Aeromonadaceae > Tolumonas > uncultured Tolumonas sp. Next base: position 2,060,625 of record NZ_OY829944.1, on the reverse strand, counting down.
GATAAGTTCGGTGCTTTATCTCCAATTTTTGCAGATTCTTCGTTGAGTGTCTGATTAAGTTTTCCAATCCAATTATCAGAAGCAGCATGTAACAACCAAATACCGCGAACAAGACTTTCATATTGAGGTCGGAATAATGAAAAACCAGGAGCTATGAGGTCTGATTTGATGAGTTCAAATATGGCTAGATAATGCTCGAAAGCAAGCACTCCTGACTGAAATGCAACTTCGAATCTTTCATGCATAGCGGGGTTAATAGTCTCTGTGAACTGAACCAATTCCATTTGCAATTTAAGACATCGGTTAAGGAATACATCGAATTCATCCCTGTTCATTGGAAGCTTAATCATTATGACCTTCTTTGCCTAAGGCTGGATTCATCTTTGTATACAAGAATTGAGTTAAAAAACCAAGATATATCCAAGATGGACTGCACAGCTTATTTGAGCTAAACCTAGACGGGACACGGGTTGTAGAGGATTTGTGTATCCATTGCACTGGAGGATGCCAAGTAGGAATATATGATTGAGTTTTGCTAAAATAAATTATTTCGGATAAATTTATTGGTTTCAGTTGGCAAAAATAAATCATAATCAGACAGGTATAGCTGATTATGATTTTCTAAATGAGCCATAATAGTGTTTTAGTAACTGAAGTTATCTAATAAATTCGATATGCTTTTGGAACTTGACTCAGTGGCAATATCTAGTTGTTTCAGCACAAACTCATCCTGCTTGTGTTTTATTGCACCAAATAAATCAATTTTGTCCCATACATAAGCCATGACAGCCATAGCAATGGCAGTCAAACTACCGACAATAACAGCTACTAAGATACTAGAAATTGAAACTAAAAGTGGTACTGATAAAACAAGTTTTTCAATAACTTCTTCTAGTAATACTCCGCCAACAACAATTCCTCCAGCGAATATTAGCTTCATTGCTTCATGGGCCGCATCAAAAAAAGTCATGGTTTCTGGAGGAAATGCAAGTGCTTTAATAGCGCGATACAAACTAAATATTCCTTCACGAATAATCCTGACTGTGCGCTTAGCTGTTGTTGCAATAATATTAATTAGCGTTGTGATGATGTTTGAAATAAATCCAGAAATCGCGCCATCCTTAAATGCATTGAGTGCATCCTTCCATTTCTTTAATACATTTTTGGCTATTCTTTTAAAGCGAAAAGATAGCTCATCAATCCATTTTTCTTTATCAAAACCTTCTTTTGAAATTGCTTTTATTTCAAGAATAATATTGGAAAATAATTCAACTATAACTATGCCTACAGCTTGCTGCCAACCCATTTTGAAACCTTCAGATACACTTGTTTTTACAGCATTCTTGATAAATTTCTGTTCTTTATAATATTCATTAACTTTTTCATCGATAGAGTTTTGAGCTTTTTTACCTTCCTCGCGAATTTTGCTCGGATCGGCATCTTCAAGTTGTAGGAGCTTATTTAATTCAGTTTTTTCTTTGTCTGATAGATGACTTTTCTTGTTTAATTCTGAAATTCTATTTTTTCTTGATTCGGAGTTTTTTTCTAACCAAGAAGCAAATTCTCCCGGTTTTTTTGCTCCTTTTGATTTATTTATAGTCTCTCTAGTGTGACCTAGATTTTCAGAAATATTAGCCACATCCTCTGTGGTTTTTTCGGCAAGAACCCTTCCTGCATCATCATGATTTGTTTTGCCTGCAATTTTATGATCCAAATTGCTTTGTTCGTTTTTTCCTATTTTTGATCTAGTCACTGAGTAAATGTCACAGAGACCTTCTGTTTTTTTTAAATTAGAACCTTCTTTGTTTTTTTCTATATAATTCTTATGTTTATGAACTTTATCTTTGTCATACTCTCCGCGATTTTCAAACGCCAACCTTTCCTTTTCTGTTGCGTAAACTCCATTACGAACGTTATGAACAGTATCAACATTTCCACCTGTTTTATCATAGACAGCCAAAAATTTTCCCAAACCAAATGGAACTGCAATCGCATATAAAACATCTGAATTTAGTCGCGCTGTAATCTCATCAAATCTTTCTTTATGAAAACGGCCTCGGATTGAGTCAAGTAAACCATAAACTTCTTGCACACTAATTTCTTCATTTTCAATAATAGTTGAAATAAAAGAAAATGGTTTAATATTAGATTTATCAACATCAGAATCTAACATTCTTTGAACTACACCTGCATCTACCAATCCCTCAACTAAAGGTTTTTTTTTGGTTTTTAAAAGTTGTTGTTGACGAGCATAAAGCTCTGCACTCTTTGACATGGAGCATTCTCCTTATGCTGTTTTTTTGAGCTCTTCCCAAGCATGAGCATAAGCAATTTCATCCTCATGCTCGATATCATCAGCCATAATGACTATAAAGATAATATCGTCAAAAAACTCCATATCTAAACCAGAGTCTATGGCTATCTGGAAAGCCTCTTTAATATTTGGAGGATTTCTATATTTATCTTCGATTTCTTTGCGAACCGATGCGGGGAGTTTTTTAGATGCTTTGCCTGAAATAAAACTCTCAATATGTAATTTCTCACTTTCAGAAACATGCCCATCGCATGCAGCTACGCTGACTCCTACGGCACACATAGCGACTATGGCTTGATATAAATCACTTGTTTCAGAAAGAGCTTGTTTAAGTTTTTCCTCATGTCTTGCAGTTATATCTGCAATCTTAGCTTTCCATTTAATTTCTTCATTTTTTTTAACTGCTTCTTTTGTCTGTTTAGTGGCACTATCACTAAACTTAGCAGCTGCTAAAGCACATGCAGTACCAGTTGCTGTCACAGCGACACCGGCTCCAGTTAAGGATGCTAACAAAGATGCACATCCGAGCACGGAACCACCACCAGTAAAAGGTGCTGCAGCAACAGCTCCGACACCAATAACAGCCCCCAAAGCAGTTTTACCAGGATTTTCCTTTATAAGTTCAACTGTTTCACCCGCTTTATCTGATACATAATCATATGCGGTACTCGCAGAATCAGCCACGGAATCAATGGCTTCACCCGCTTTATCTGATACATAATCATATGCGGTACTCGCAGAATCAGTTACGGAATCAATGGCTTCACCCGTTTTATCTGACACATAATCATATGCTGTGCCCACAGAGTCAGTTACTGAATCAATAGCATCACTCAAAGAATTCCAAAAACTCATGTTATTTCCCTATTCAACTTTCACAATTAATCGGACATTCTTATTTAAGCCTAATTGGGTATGGATATCCCAGATAGCCTCCAGATTCAAAGTGAAAATAGAGGAATATATTGAATTAATGTATTCCCAAATGAGAAGGATTAACAAGATTAATCTCAAAAATAAACCAAGATATATCCAAGATGGACGGAAGTGCTCATATACCTCAAAGCCTGATACAGCAAGGAGCTCAGACGATTTGCGCATCAATCACATACGAGGATGCCAAAGAAGAAAATGTGTGGTGTTGTGTAGTTAGTACAAGGGGTTTTTGAGCATTTTTAATTGGCTGGAGATAAGTAGCTTGTTGGTGTTTATCACTTCGATTAATAGTTCCAACGTGTCTTCTATGCTTGCTAACAATTTATAATCGTTGTGATCAATACTACTCAAATAGTGTTCAATTTTGAGCATGATTTCATCATGACTAAGGTTCAATCCATGATCGGTCATAAATTGTTCTAAAAACGAATATGCATGTAGAAGCGCATTCTCGTCATAGCGTTTTTCAGCTTCTATCCATGACAATAATTTGTCGGCACAGCATTGAGTTAAAGAAAACATCATTAACAAACCTTATACAGCAACTAATTAACCAAACACTATTCATTCGAGTTACAGAGTAATGGTGAAGCGGAGTCATTTATATACTTTTTTAGGATGAAAGGTAATGCAACCATAAAAAGTTGGTTATTTTTGTTGCAGGGTGAACGTACACGAAGTATGCTAAATCCCGCATTGTCGAGTAGTGCGTCTGCAACGTACTAACAAGAAATTCTGAGCCTCAGCATCTGCTGGGGTTTTTCTTTTTCCGCGCCAAAATAATACCGATAAGGTCTCAATATACAGATCATCTCGAAGGTATCAGACATGAAAGGACGCCTGATTGCTTATCTGGGTGGTACGAGTGTTTCTGCATACAGTGCTGACTTAACAACTGAAGCCAAACGAATGGCTGCCGACGCGGCAAGCCAAGCATCAGTCATGACAATGCCCGTTTTGCATAACTGGACAGTAGGTGATGTGCTGGCCCTTGGTGGTTTCTTGGTTGTATTAGGCCGGTTTGTGTTTGATGTGTTCAAGTACTTCGACCAGCGTAGTTTGCAAAACAGAGAAACAGACAGCGATGCCAGCAAAGATACCTAAGCAATGTCGGGTACGAGGTTGCAGTAACCTGACAACTGAGTCGCATGGTTATTGTAGTGAGCATGCCGGTCTTGCTATCGGCTGGCGACAGACCATCAAGCGCAAAGGTACCGCAGAACAACGTGGTTATGGTTATCGGTGGAAGTTGATACGCACACAGGTTTTACGTCGTGATCATTACTTATGCCAGCCTTGTCTTAAGAATGGTGTGATCAGACCAGCGACAGCAGTTGATCACATCATCAACAAGGCTCGCGGTGGCGCCGATGAGCTCTCAAACTTGCAAGCCATTTGTGACCAATGCCACCAAGAGAAGACGATAAATGAAATTACCCATGCGATTAAAGGCGTTAAAAATCAGGGGGATGGGGGGTAAAATCCTCCCTAGCTTTCGTCTATTCCACTGATCCGCCTCGGAAAACTTTTACGAAGCCAAAATTCAAAATTTTGATCTTCTTAGATCGTTCGCATTGATCCTGCCGTTATCGATTCTTTAATTTTCATATAAGTGACTGATATGACAAGAGGTCGTAAATCTAAACCAACGCACTTAAAAGTGGTGGCGGGCACAGATCGAAAGGCACGGGTCAACGAAAAAGAGCCGGATTACGCTGTTCCTGACTCGTTAAATCCACCCCCTGAACTCGATAACTATGCTGCTGAGAAGTGGGAGGAACTAGCTCCATTGCTCCACGACGCTGGTGTATTAAAAGTGACAGATTTGGATTGTCTTGCTGCATTTTGCTGTGCGTATTCACGTTGGCGTCGAGCAGAGGAACTGGTTGATAGCCACGGTCTGGTAGTTCCCGCTGCCAACGGATCATTGCAAAAAAATCCGGCGGTGACCGTTATCAATGAAGCACTACGCCAGATGGCAGTGTTCGGTTCCAGTCTGGGGTTGGATCCTTCCAGTCGTGCTCGGGTGATAGGTAAGGATAAACAGGGTAAAGGGAATCCATTCGATAAATTCTGAGAGTTCATATGGCAAGAACCAGTTACCCCTATGTCAACCAGGCGAATCAGTACGCCAGAGAGGTCGTCAGAGGGAAAATTGTTGCATGCCACTATGTGATAGCTGCCTGCCAGCGTCATCTGGACGATCTCGCTAAAGAAAGATCGGGTCAGTTCAGTTACCGGTTTGACCGTGAGAAAGCAGAACGGGCGTCTCGGTTTATCCAGTTATTGCCACACACTAAAGGCGAATGGGCATTTAAGCGCCAGCTCATCACGCTGGAGCCATGGCAGTTATTTATTGTCTGCTGTGCGTTTGGCTGGGTTAAAAAAGGCAGTGGTCTGCGCCGTTTTCGGGAAGTGTATACCGAGATCCCGCGTAAAAATGGCAAATCCGCGATTTCCGCAGGTGTCGCGTTGTACTGTTTTGCTGCAGACAATGAATTCGGTGCGGAAGTGTATTCCGGTGCCACGACAGAAAAACAAGCTTGGGAGGTTTTCCGGCCGGCACGCTTGATGGCGCAACGCACACCACTATTACTTGAGCGGTTTGGTATTCAGGTCAATGCCTCAAATTTAACGATCCCCGCCGATGGTGCCCGTTTTGAGCCGCTGATAGGTAATCCCGGGGATGGTCAGTCGCCGTCTTGTTCTATCGTGGATGAATACCATGAGCATGATGCTGATGATCTATATACCACCATGCTTACAGGGATGGGCGCACGTAAACAGCCATTGATGTGGATCATCACAACGGCTGGTTACAACATTGAAGGTCCCTGTTACGACAAACGCCGTGAAGTGATTGAAATGCTCAGCGGCACGGTGCCGGATGATGAGTTGTTCGGGGTGATTTATACCCTGGATGAGGGCGATGACTGGACTGATCCCAAAGCACTAGTGAAGGCCAACCCCAACATGGGGGTTTCGGTGTATGCCGATCATCTGGCGTCGCAGCAAAATAAGGCAATCAAAAATGCCCGCTTTGCTAATAAGTTCAAAACAAAACACCTCAATATTTGGGTGTCGGCCAAAACGGCCTACTTCAATATGGAAAGCTGGAAGGCCTGTGAAGATAGGTCGTTATCAGAGGATGCGTTTGAGGGGCAGGAATGTGTGCTGGGGTTTGATTTGGCCCGCAAACTTGACCTGAACTCGAAAGTCCGGCTGTTCTGGCGCGACATTGATGGCCGACGGAATTATTACTGCATCACCCCCCAATTCTGGGTACCGGAAGAGACGGTGTTTAATACAGAGAACCGGCGACTGGCAGAGAGATACCAGAAATGGGTCAATCGTGGGGAACTGACGGCCACCGATGGCGCTGAAGTTGATTACCGAGAAATCTTCGAAGCTGCAAAAGATGATCAGCGACGATTCAATGTGTTGGAAACACCGTTGGACCCCTCGGGGGCAACCGCGCTTGGACATCAGTTGGCAGATGAGGGGATGAATCCAATCACGATCATCCAGAATTACCAGAATATGTCGGATCCAATGAAAGAATTGGAGGCCGCGATTATGTCCGGACGCTTTCATCATGATGGTAATACCTTACTGACCTGGTGTATCAGCAACGTGATCGGTAAACACATTGTCGGCAATGATGATGTGGTGCGACCTGTGAAAGAGAGTGCTGACCAGAAAATTGATGGTGCTGTTGCACTGATCATCGCGATGAGCCGAGCCATGGTGCCAGCGCGGGAAGATGACCGCTCCGTTTACGATACGTCGGATGTTCTATGTTAATACCTTTACTCGTTTTTCTAATTGGACTTTCCGGTGCGTTTTCTCTCGCTTATGGCGCATGGTTGATATTTGCTCCAGCCGGATTTTTGGTCGCGGGAGCAGAATGCTTATTGTGGTCATATCTGATGAGCCGGGCCTTAGCTGTTAAACGACAGAATAAGGAGACCGCTTGATGTTTTTGCCGATGATGTTTGGCTCAGGGAGTAAGTCTCTGAATTACAGTACCTGGATAAGTGCATTATCTGGTAAAACGGCAAAATCCGGTGTGATGGTGACACCGGATACGGCCATGGCGGTAGCCGCTATCCGTGCTTGTGTCACGCTGCTTGCTGAATCCGTGGCACAGTTACCGTGTGAGTTATATCGCCGTAAGGGTGATCAGCGGGAGCGAGCTACAGATCATCCACTTTATGACCTGATCCACGCACAACCTAACCAAAAAGATACTGCATTTGAATTTTATGAACAGAGCATGGGCTCTCTCGGTTTTCGGGGAAATGCATATAGTCTGATTGACCGGAATGGTCGGGGATACATTCAGGAATTAATTCCCGTACATCCAGATAAAATTACGCCGCTAAAAGGGCCGGATGGTTTGCCGTATTACCAGTTATTGGACGGTAGTAACCAAATCCTGCCAATGCGACAGGTTCATCATATTAAAGCATTCAGTCTGGACGGATTTCTGGGGTTATCACCGATCCAGACTAATCCTGACACAATCGGTCTCAGTATGGCTGTTGATGAGCATGCCAGTCGAGTGTTTGCGAACGGCACTACGTTAAGTGGTGTAATAGAACGTCCGAAAGAAGCACCTAAAATTGATTCTCAGGAAAAACTGGATTTATTACTCAATAAATTTATTGAACGTCATTCTGGTTTACGTAATTCCTTCTCGGTTGCCATGTTGCAAGAGGGGATGCAGTACAAACAGCTGGCGATGAACAATGAGCAGGCCCAGTTACTCGAGTCACGCAAATTCAGTGTGATTGAAATTTGCCGGCTGTATAAAGTGCCGCCGCACATGATTGCGGAATTGGAGCGTTCGACCAATAACAATATTGAACATCAGGGACTTCAGTACGTTATTTACACTTTGCTGGCATGGCTCAAACGCATTGAAGGGGCCATGATGCGCGACCTTCTGCTGCCCAGTGAGCGTAAAGATCTTTATATCGAGTTTAATGTCTCCGGCATGCTGCGTGGTGACCAGAAATCCCGCTATGAATCATATGCATTAGGGCGACAGTGGGGCTGGTTAAGCGTGAATGATATTCGCCGATTAGAGAATATGTCTCCGATCCCAACGGGCGATATTTATTTGACGCCGCTCAATATGTTAGACACAGCGAAACTCCCTAAGGGGCTGACAACCGCGACCAATCAACAGGTCAAAGACATTGAGGCGCTATTATGCCGAAACTAATTAATTATCCGCATTTATCGGCCATGGCCTTCGGGCAACCACACTATGCAACGCCGCTTATTCTAAATGCCGTAAAAACGTACTTTTACCCCGAATTTTGGGGAGTGAATTATCCGTGATCCGGCAAGCCGCTGATGAATTACCGGATGAAACACCTGTTCAACTGGAAGCCCGGCAGGAAAGTCGTTATCAGATCGCCGGACTTGCCATTATTCCGGTTCACGGCATTTTAGTGTCACGGCGGGGTGTTATTGATAATGCCTGCAGTGAACTCACCAGTTATGAGCGGATCCGCGCTGATATTGCTTCTGCGTTATCAGATGATCGAGTACAGGCGATTGTTTTGGACTTAAATTCGGGCGGTGGTATGGCTACGGGTTGTAAGGAGTTGGCAGACTATATTTATGCTAGTCGGGATAAAAAGCCAATTACAGCACTCATTATTTTCAATGCATATTCCGCCTGTTATTTCATTGCAGCTGCCTGCTCCAGAATAGTGATCAGTGCGACCGGTGGATGTGGTTCTATCGGTGTCATTATGGAACATCTGGATGTGTCTCAGTTGGAAGAGAATTCCGGCATTAAATTCACGACATTTTATCGCGGTGACCGGAAAAAAGACGGTACTGCACATGAGCCTTTATCTGAAACCGCATCAGATACGTTTAATCAGATAGTTGAAGATGCCTATCAGCTATTTGTGAATTCGGTTGCTTTGTATCGAGGAATTGATGTGAAGACCGTTATTGATACTCAGGCCGGATTATTTCACGGGCAAGCAGCTATTGATGCAGGCCTTGCTGATGTGCTGGCTAATCCACAAGATTATTTAAATAAACTGGCATCGGATGTTATGCAACCTGCACAACCGATAGCACCAACTCGTTCACGCGTCGGGTTAAGAGCTCGCGCTATCACTATCTCACATATGCTCTAGCCTCGAGGCGGAGCTTCACATCAATGGCCCTAACGGGCCTTTTTTATTTCTGAAAAAAGGGAACATCGCTATGTCGAATATTGAAGAACTTCGCCGCCAGCGCAGTGAGATTGTCGCCCAGGTGACACAGCTAGCTGAATTGGAAGCCAGTGGTGTGGATTTGAGTGAAGAACAACTGCAGCAATTTACCTCACTGGAAACCAAAGCCAATGACATTACGGCAAAAATACAGCGACTTGAACGAGCCGAAAAACTAAATGCACAGCAAGCTGTACCAGTCAAAGCCACACAAAATTATTCGGCGGCCGTGCATGTCAGACCAGAACTCAAGCAATATCCGGGAGCGGGTATGGCCCGACTCACCATGGCGATTGCGGCTGGTAAGGGGGACATGCAACTTGCCGAACAATTTGCTGCCAAAGAGATTGGCGACCCGGATGTTGCAATGGCGGTCAGTACTGCCTCCGGTTCTGGGGGCGCCATTATTCCGGAAAATATGCATTCGGAAGTCATTGAACTACTGCGACCTCGCACGGTGGTACGCAAACTGGGGGCTCGTTCCATTCCGTTACCAAATGGGAACTTAAGTTTGCCACGTATGTCGGGTGGTGCGACCTCCAGCTATGTAGGCGAAGGTTCTGATGTGAATGCTACTGAATCCCAATTTGATGATATCAAATTGACTGCCAAAACCATGATCACGTTAGTACCCATGTCTAATCAACTGATTGGCCGCGCAGGTTTTAATGTTGAACAGCTGGTATTAGGTGACATGATCACTGCAATGGCTATCCGTGAAGATAAAGCTTTCCTGCGCGATGATGGTACAAGCAATACGCCGACAGGCTTTAAAGCGGTCGCTTCAGCCGCCTCTCGTACAAAGCCATGGAGTGGCACCGCAGATTTAGCCACCCTCGATGCTTATCTTGATAGCCTCATTTTAATGCTGATGCAGTCCGATTCGCTGATGGTTAACCCCGGCTGGGCAATGAGTCCACGCAGTTGGATGAAGCTGTTTGGATTGCGTGATGGAAACGGTAATAAGGTCTACCCAGAGATGGCGCAGGGCCTATTGAAAGGCTATCCGGTAGAACATACCAATACTATCCCGTCCAATCTGGGTGCCAGCACCAACCAGACCGAGATCTATTTTGCGGATTTCAATGATGTAGTGATTGGTGAACAGGACAGTATGACTATCGATTTCAGTCGTGAAGCAACCTACAAAGATGCAGAAGGGAATTTGGTTTCGGCGTTTGCCCGCAACCAATCTTTAATTCGTCTGGTCGGTGAGCATGACATCGGATTCCGTCATCCGGAAGGGTTGGCCTTAGGCACCGGTATTACCTGGTAATTATCTGGGTCGGTACGCCGACCTTATTTGTTTTAAGAGGAGTTGGATATGGCTGATCCTAAAAAGGCGGAGACTGCGAAAGTCGAGCGAGTACTGGTTAAGTTTATTGCTCCGTACAAAAATTATGTGTCGGGTGATATTTGCGGGTTTGATAAAGCGACATCTGCGCAACTTTTTGAGAAAAAATTAGTCGTGGAATATCAGGAGGAATAAGGCATGACGTTGGTTTCTCTGGAGGAGGCCAAACTGCAGTGCAGGGTGGAATATGATTTCACAGATGAAGATTTGTATCTTCAGCTATTGATTGACGCTGCTATTAATAAAGTTGAAACCAACATAAATAAGAGATTGATTGCTGCTGACGGTATTGCTGATGAGCAAAATCAAAATATTACACCCGCTATAAAAATGGCTGTATTACTGTTAGTTGGTCATTGGTACACCAATCGTGAAGCGGGAAATCGGGCTCGGCCACGTTTGTAGCACGACAATATCTTCCCGCTTTAGCTGATGGGCCGATAACACCTTATCAATGGATGGAACAATAGCGGCCATGGCAGACACAGATACTATTATCAGACCACCACTGCCTCCATCTATTATATCCAAGGGCACAACAAGTTGGTGCTCTGGAAGAAAGATCAATGTAGATGCAAAAATCATCACTGCAGAAAAAACAGTGACAAATGATCAGCATAACGTTACCGCACTTGGTATTGCATGTAATTTGAATGCACATGGCAAGATAAAGTTTCGTCACTCTGATTTTGCAGACCACACGATGAGTGCTGGATATTCAGCGGCGACATCAATGAACTTCAGTCAGATAGTTATATTCAACATCAGCAAAGTAGCTGATACGGTTAGTAAATTATGTCGGTATACATCGGCAACTCGGCTGGATGACTGGTCATCGCGCAATAGATGGGTGATGTCAATTCCCATTGATCATCGTTCAAATGAGCACTTACTGGACGTTGATTTATCAACGCGCCCATGGGAGCAACGTTGGGATAGTTTTCCAAGACCTTACCAGCTACCTGCACATTCAAAATTGATATTTTCATTTTCAGGCAGCTATTTAAAGCCAGATCCACTACATCTAAATATTACTCTGGCTGAATCACAGCCTATTCGAGGTATACAGCCTCGAGATGCAACTGACACACAAAAAAACAGTGTTAGTGATTTTATTGATCAGCTTGATTTAGCCAGATGGGGTAACGGTGCTTGGTATGACCGTTCAAACCACTTACCGTGGGGTGATGATTCAGGCGGCATCATCGGCGATCTCGAACCTCCGGTTGAACCTATAAAGGCGCCGTATCTCATTATGAATACAATAGAATTTTATGCTGTTGTTGGCGATGAACAGATCGCGGTTGAACCCTGTGATTTAGGTTTGAAATTAGACTTAGATTCCTATGCGTGGGAACTGACAGGAACGCTGAAAGGCATTACTGCTAAAAACTACATCATTCCCGACGTTAATGGCCCGAAAGCGCTGGCTATCACGATCAACGGGTGGTCGTGGGTCTTTGCCGTTAAATCGTATAAGCGCAACAGCAAGCTGGTTGGCGAATCCTATTCATTCACTGCCGTGTCACGCAGTCAGTTCCTGACCGGCGAATGGTCAGATAAGGTCACTTATAGCGTTAATGCAGAAATCAATGCATGGCAGCTGGCCGAGTCATTGATCTCGCCACTTGGGTTTACGCTCGATAGAACTAATGTCACTGAGTGGGTTCGAACCCCAGACTGGACATTGCAGGCGGGCTCCGTCAGCTGGGCGAACGTCACTCCTCTGGAAATCATCACTCAGTTAGCTACGGCCGCGGGCGCCACTATTCAGCCACACCGCACTGATGACACTATCATCATAGCACCACGCTATCGCCTCAGCCCTTGGGAATGGGCAACCGCACAGGATTCGGCATTCAGCCATCTAATCCCCGAGGCCATGATCGTCGATGGAACAGAGACGGGTGATTTCACAAGTACAACAGAACTGGAACGAGTGCTGGTTTCCGGTACGACCCATGGTGCAATCACTGAAGTCGTTAAACGAAACACAGCTGGCAGCGTGAGTGCCGCTGATATATCCGATGTGCTTAACCAGGACAATATCGTCAATGCAGAGCGGGGTCGCAATATCTTATGTGACTCGGGTTCTATTGAGCAAATTTCAATTCAACTGCCATTACTTCCACCCGGGCAGGCTCCGGGGCTACTTCTTCCAGGGCAACTGGTAAAAATACTTCGCGAAAACGGCTCACATACGCCAGGCATGGTGTTATCCAATGCCATTAAACCCGACAGCGTGTCATCAGTCTGGCAATCGGCGGTGCTGGAGGTGCATCACTATGGCAAGCAATAACCCATGGGTTCGGTTTAAAAAACTACTGCCAACCGTTTCCAGATATCGCGCCACTATCATCAGCATAGACTCAGTGAGAGGAACGTGTCTGGTTGAATTAAACGGGGGTGAGCATCTGCGAGTAACCGGCTCTGGTTATCAATCTGGCCAGATCGTGATGGTTGAGGACAACAAGATAGTCAGCACATTACCAAGCCTGCCGTTTGCGCGGGTGGAGGTTTAAATCCGCTCGTTTCTGCTAGTTAAACATCAAGCTCACAACATATAAGAGGTTCAAATGAAATTTTTATCCCGTTTATTTGGGTGGCTTAGTGCTGCCCTTTTTTATGTCTTAACCTGGCTGTTAGCAGCTTTAATATGGCCATTCATGCAACTGATTAAACCAACCGGAAAGACTCGAATGTTTGAATGGTTGCTAATATCAATTGCGTTATACGCAGCTGCTATCAATATTCAACATTTGCAAATTCAAACTGGACTATGGAAGGCTGGGCATATTAATTCTGCGGCATTTATTGGGTATTGGATTTGCCGGCGCCTATTCGGTCGATTTGATGTTAATAGCAACCCAACGCTGCATATTGCCAGAGCATTGATTATTGGCGCATGCATTATCGGCATGGCGTTGGGTTTATGAAGATCTTTATTCTGCTGACTCTGATTATGTGTCAGGTATTCGCAGCACCGCCATCGGGTGCTGTGAAATATCGAAGCATATTGACCAGAGAGGCGCACTTTCATCTCGGGCTGAATGCGCCTATCCCCATGATAGCAGCCCAAATTGAGCAAGAGTCTGCATGGCGACCTGGCATTACAGCCTGGGACAATGGGCGCGGCCTCGCTCAATTCATGGATCAGACCACCGATTTTATTACCAAGCTATATCCGGAACTTGGTAAAGCCGCGCCGTATTCACCAGCATGGGCAATACCAGCATTAATCCGCTATGACGTATGGATTTATAAGCGAGTAAAAGGCGAAACGGAATGCCATCGATGGGCCGCAGCACTTAAAGGATATAACGCGGGCCTTGGTTATGTGCAGCAAGCGCAAAAAGCATCCGAACGTCCCGGTATCTGGTTTGATGCCACTGAGTTTGTAAAAACAAAACAATCAGCAAAAAACTTTGAATATAGCCGGATGTACCCGCGCTGGATCTTGTTTAAGCGGCAACTGAATTACACAACATGGGGAGCCGTAACCAGCCATGAATATCTTTAACCTTGTCATTCCGTGGTATGTGCGGTGGGTTGCGCTGTTGTCACTTTGTGCGGTACTTGGTTTGTATTGCTGGCTTGATGGTGCGGCGAACACGCAGAGTAAGTGGGACAAAGAAAAAAAAGAGCAACAGTTAGCGCAACTGAAAGAAGCGACTGAAAGAACATCAATTACGGCTAAATCAGCAGCACAAGCAGATATGAGTAAACAGCTTATTCAGAAAACAGCCAAAGCCATCGCTGAACAATTGGAGATCAAATATGTCACGCCATCTGATGATGCTAAGTGTGTTGTGCCTATTGGTGTTTTCAGGATGCGCAACGACACCGCTGCCACATACGTGCCAGTTCCCCACGGCACCCGATAACCTGATGGTGCCACCGCCGGCTTTACCGCCGGTTAATATTGACACTGATCAGCCGCCATCAGTTGCTGCCAAGCTATGGTCTGAAGATGTCGCTCAGTGCAATGTGACGTCGCAGCAATTTTGGGAGCTACAGGATTGGGTATATCAACAGACGCATAAAAGATAAGCGCGACTATGTGCCGCGCTTATCGAGTAATTCTTTCATCGTGTTGTAGTGTTCAATCAGATATTTAACAAGCTCAATCGGCAATTCCATTATATGAAGTTACAGCCGAGTAGGGGGCTAATTATTGCTGATGAGTAGAAAAATAATAGATAGTTGAATGGTGATTTTTGTTTGATGAAGATAAGGGATGTATATGGATTTTGTTGCTATAGTCTTGAAATGCCGTTCCCTAAGCTTATTCCCTGCCAGTTCCCCAGCAGGGGTTTTGCTTTGAACGTTTCAAGCTAAGTGCTTGATAATAATGGTGCCGATGGCCGGAGTCGAACCGGCACGCTGTAACCAGCGAGGGATTTTAAATCCCTTGTGTCTACCAATTTCACCACATCGGCAAATCTGGAGGCGCGTCCCGGAGTCGAACCGGGCTAGACGGATTTGCAATCCGCTACATAACCGCTTTGTTAACACGCCTAAACTTTGGAGCGGGAAACGAGACTCGAACTCGCGACCCTAACCTTGGCAAGGTTATGCTCTACCAACTGAGCTATTCCCGCTCGGAACATGCGGTGAATTCTATAGATATCTGACTGATAGTCAACACTATTTAGCATTGTTACGTTTGTTCGGTGATTTTTTATTCAAAACATTATAACGCGTTTTTTAATAGCTCAGGTTTAGCTGCTTTCAGGTATTGCATCATGGAGTAAAAGGTCAAAATAACAGCAATGTACAACAAAACATAGGCAAGCCAGATCATCCAAATATTGTATTGCCAGATCAGACCTGTTAACGACATCATTTGAATAGTTGTTTTCCATTTTCCAGCCATACCAACGGCAACAGAAGCGCGTTTACCTAACTCCGCCATCCATTCCCGTAATGCAGAAATTAATATTTCACGGCCAATCATAATAATGGCTGGGATCGTGACGAAAATAGAACTGTAATGCTCAACAATAAGCACTAATGCGGTTGCAACCATGACTTTATCGGCTACTGGGTCAAGGAAGGCACCAAAAGGAGTTGTTTGATTTAATTTTCTGGCTAAATAACCATCAAACCAGTCTGTAACTGCGGCAAGAACAAAAAAGACGGCAGCGGCAAAGTAACTCCACTCTACAGGAAAATAGAAAACGATAACAAAAACAGGAATTAGAACGAGACGAAATAGAGTTAACAGGTTTGGTATATTCAGCATGATCCGCTATCCAGATGATTTTTAATGTAAGGTATCATAAATGACACGGGCTAAGGCAGGGCTAATGCCGGGTACTTTTGTCAATTCCTCAGGAGTCGCTTTAATAATCTCCTGCATACCACCTAAATATTTTAGTAGCATCTGCCGGCGTTTACTTCCAACGCCAGGAATTCCTTCCAGTAAACTTTCGGTTCTTTTCTTATTTCTGCGTTGTCGATGACCAGTGATTGCGAAACGGTGTGATTCATCACGAATATGTTGTATCAAGTGCAACGCTGGCATATCAGCCGGTAAGTTAATTTCTTCGTGGGTTTGGCCGAAAATGAGTGTTTCTAAGCCCGGTTTTCTAGATTCACCTTTGGCAATACCGATAAGTCGTGGTTGTTTTTGATTAGACAGTGATGGTAGTTCGCTTAATACTGATTCAGCTTGGCGTAATTGCCCTAAACCGCCGTCAATAAATAAGATGTCTGGAATTTTGTCGGCATCTTGCTGTTTATTAAAACGTCGGTAAATAACTTGCTTCATCGCGGCATAATCATCGCCAGGAGTGATGCCCTCAATATTATAGAGTCGGTATTCGCTATTTTTAGGGCCTTCCCGGTCAAATACGACGCAGGAAGCCACCGTGGCTTCACCCTGCGTATGAGAGATATCAAAACATTCCATACGCTGAATTGGTGTGGTGATATTCAACACATCCTGCAATTGTCTGAAACGTTGTTCAACCGTCGTTTTATGCGATAACTTACTATTCAGTGCTGCCTCAGCATTTGTTGTTGCTAACTGGCAATAACGTGCACGTTCACTTCTGGTTTTGCTTGTGATTCTAACTTTGATTCCAGCGATTTGGCTGAGCATTTCTGATAAACCATCTTCATCTTCTAATTCATTATCAAGCAGGATTTCTTTTGGTAATGATTTACCAGATATATCAGAAAGATAAAATTGCTGAACAAAAGCATAAAGCAATTCGGATATGTCGCTATCGATTGGTAAGGAAGGGAAATAATTTCGACTGCCAAGCACTTTACCTTGTCTGATGAATAGTACATGCACACTGGCAATACCATTGCGAACGGCAGTACCAATAATGTCTAGATCATCAAGAATATTGCCACTGACCGATTGTTGTTCCTGGATCTTACGCATGTTCAAAATTTGGTCGCGTAATTTGGCGGCATCTTCAAACCGTAATTCGAGGCTCGCTTTTTCCATTTTATCGACTAACAAGGTTATCACTTGCTGATCTTTACCTTGTAAAAATAGTCGGGCGAGATTCACCTGTTCCATATACTGTTCGTCAGTAATTAGCCCAGGTACACAAGGGCCACTGCATCGTTTCAGTTGATATAACAAGCAAGGTCGTGAACGGTTAGCGTAAAAAGAGTCTTCACATTGCCGTATCGGAAAGATTTTTTGCATTGCATGCAAACTTTCCCTTACTGCATAACCACTGGGGTAGGGGCCAAAATATTCCCCTTTTTGCTTTCTCGCCCCTCTGTGTGAACTAAGGCGAGGGTGCTGATGTGACGATAGAAATATATAGGGGTAGGATTTATCATCGCGCAGCAAAATATTATATTTCGGCCGATGCTGTTTGATTAGATTATGTTCTAATATTAACGCTTCAGTTTCAGTCAATGTGACCGTGATTTGTATGTCGGCAATATTGCTGACCAATGCACGCGTTTTTGTACTGTCTACATTTGTACGGAAATAAGAAGATAGTCTCTTTTTGAGATTTTTGGCTTTTCCCACGTAAATGATACAGCCGGTTCTATCGATCATGCGGTAGACACCAGGCTGTTCTGTCACTACTTTCAAAAACCGACGCGAATCAAATTCAGACGTATTTATCTCTTTCAATGCCGATCCTTTGGATGCCTATAAAGTTTCTGCGTCCAAAATTCCATAACGAATAGCCATACGAGTTAATTCGACATCACCATTAATATTCAGTTTCTCAAATAAACGATAACGGTAACTATTAACTGTTTTCGGACTTAGATTAAGACTTTCGGCAATATCCTGAACTTTATTACCTTTAGTGATCATCATGGTGATCTGCATTTCTCGATCAGAAAGCGTTTTAAAAGGGTTTTCAGTTGTGGAGGTTGTGACTTGGCTTAATGCTATTTGTTGCGCTATTTCCGGAGAAATATAGCGTTGACCTGCATTAACAGCGCGGATTGCCTGAATCATTTCATCGGGGGCTGAACATTTAGTTAGATAACCAGATGCGCCCGCTTGCATGACTTTTAGGGGAAATGGGGTCTCAGTCTGGACAGTTAAAACAATTATCTTTGTATCAGGATTAAATCGCAGGATTTTTTTGGTTGCTTCCAGCCCGCCAATGCCAGGCATATTCATATCCATTAAAATGACATCAGACTGGTTGTCTCTGCACCACTGGACTGCTTGCTCGCCACTCACTGCCTCACCAACCACACGAAGACCACGAACATCTTCTAAGATACGGCGAATGCCTGTGCGCACCAGCTCATGATCATCCACTAGAAATACACTAATCAATCGAGTTGCTCCGCCTATGACTAAGAAGGATGCTTAACAAAAATAGTAAACACCGCATACACACTTACATATGTATATAAAACATGCTTCCTGCCGTCTTCAGTATGCTGGCTGAGAGTAAAAAAGTGAAGAGGAATTACTTTGCTAACTGTGTAAATAATGATTTCATGACATGGAATAGATTTCTTTCGGAGGAAACGCTATGAACGCCATAGCGAAGGAAAAACACCGTTTAGCTTATACAGCGCCCGATTTCACGATTGATCAAATTGATCTCGATATCCTGTTGGATGAAAACCGTACAACAGTGATCGCTACCAGCTTGGTTAAACGCCAAGGCAACCATGTTAATGATTTATTGCTGAATGGTGAAAACTTAATTCTCCATTCAGTATTAATAAACAAACAACAAGCTACATATCGTGTAGAAAATAACCAGCTTTGCATTGAAAATATCCCTGATTTATTTGAATTACAGATTGTGACTGAAATTAATCCTGAGGCGAATAGTGCTTTGGAAGGGTTATATAAATCAGGTAGTGCATTTTGCACACAATGTGAAGCAGAAGGATTTAGACGGATCACTTATTATTTAGACCGTCCGGATGTATTGGCTCGCTTTACAACTAAAATTACTGCCAATAAAGCGAATTATCCAATTCTACTGTCGAATGGTAATCGCATCGCTAGTGGTGATAACAACGATGGTACTCATTGGGTGCAATGGCAAGATCCTTACCCGAAACCATGCTATCTATTTGCGTTAGTTGCTGGTGATTTTGATGTTTTAAAAGATACGTTTAAGACCAAAAGTGGCCGGACTGTCGCTTTAGAATTATTTGTAGACAAGGGCAATTTGAATCGCAGCCATCATGCAATGACCAGTCTGAAAAAATCGATGGCATGGGATGAACAGCGCTTTGGATTAGAATACGATCTGGATATTTATATGATCGTTGCCGTCGATTTCTTCAATATGGGAGCCATGGAAAATAAAGGCTTAAATGTCTTCAATGCCAAATTTGTGCTCGCGAATTCAGAGTCAGCAACTGATACCGATTATTTTGATATTGAACGGGTGATCGGTCATGAATATTTCCATAACTGGACGGGTAACCGTATTACCTGTCGTGACTGGTTCCAACTTAGCCTGAAAGAAGGCCTAACAGTATTCCGTGATCAAGAGTTCTCTTCCGATCTGGGTTCCAGAGCGATTAACCGTATCAGAAATGTGAAGATTATTCGTGGGCCACAGTTTGCCGAAGATGCGGGGCCTATGTCGCATCCGATCCGCCCGGATGTTGTGATGGAAATGAACAATTTCTATACACTGACCGTGTATGAAAAAGGTTCAGAAGTGATCCGCATGTTACACACCATTTTAGGCGAGAATAAATTCCAGGCAGGGATGAAGTTATATGTCGCTCGTCATGATGGACAGGCTGTAACTTGTGATGATTTTGTGCAAGCAATGCAAGATGCGTCTGGCATTGACTTGACGCTTTTCCGGCGCTGGTATGCTCAATCTGGCACACCAATATTAACGGTCAGTGATGAATTTGATGCCTTAACTTGCACTTATCGGTTGCACGTAAAACAGCACACCCCAGCAACGGCAGATCAAAATGAGAAATCAGCGCTGCATATTCCACTTAGCATTGCCTTGTATGATCAGGGTGGTGTCTATTTGGGTGATCAATATGATCAAGTGCTGAGTGTTTGTTCCGATCAACAATCTTTTGAGTTTACAGGTATAACTGAAAAACCAGTCATTGCTTTATTGCAGGATTTTTCAGCACCAGTAAAACTAGAGTACGCCTATGATGATCAAGATTTATTAATTTTATTACGACACTCCCGCAGCGCATTTACCCGTTGGGACGCGGCACAAATGCTGATCAATAAATATATTAAATTGAATGTAAAGAATTTTATTGAACAGCAGCCGCTCGAAGTACCACCTTCTTTGCTGCATACTTTTGCCGAAATATTGCGTGATCAGAGTTTGGATAAATCGTTGATCGCCGAGATCATGCGGCTTCCATCGGAAAGTAGTATTGCTGAGTTGTTTGATGAAATTGATATCGATGCTATTCACACAGTAAGACGTTTCATGGAGCAAACAATAGCCCAGCACCTACATGATGTCTTTGTTGTTACTTATCAGCAAAACAAGGCAACGGGATCTTATGAACTGTCTCAAACAGAGATAGCAAAACGAGATTTGGTGGCCGTGTGCTTGAATTATCTGGCAATAAATGGCGATGAATCTGATGTGTCTATTATCACTGCACACTATGACTTCGCAGACAATATGACTGACATCCTTGCTGCTATGCAAGCTGCGAAGCAGGGGGAATTACCTGTGTTGCAGAACATGATGACTGAATTTGAAACAAAATGGCATCACGATGGTTTAGTTATGGATAATTGGTTCCGTATTCAAGCTACATCACCAGCCGATGATTGTTTATCTACAATTAAATCACTCTTAAGTCATCGCTCTTTTAGTATGCAAAATCCAAATCGCTTGCGAGCATTAATTGGAACGTTTAGCGCTGCTAATCCACATCGTTTTCATGCGATTGATGGATCTGGTTATCGTTTCCTTAGAGAGATATTAGAGGAATTAAACACGACTAACCCACAAGTCGCTGCTAGGTTGATTACGCCATTATTGCAATACAAGCGTTTTGACTCTGTTAGACAGTCGTTGATGAAACAAGAGTTACAGCAATTAGCTGAACGGACAGATTTATCTAACGATCTGTTTGAAAAGGTATCCAGAGCATTAGCTCAATAACATTAATAACAGGCGTGAGTAATCACGCCTGAATAAATATATGTTCTATACGTTTCGTCTGACACTATCGCGTAGTGATGTATTGGAATTCTATGAGGGAAGCCTTGGTGCTGTTTCAGTTCTTACGGAACAAGGACTTCGACTTCAATTCCCTTTTCATCACTTGAGGCCTTTTGTCTCTTTTAGTGGGGTAAATGGACGATTTAGAGTAATGATAGATTCTTCAAATAAGATCACCAGAATAGAACGCATTAGTTAAAAATTGATTACTTAATTTTTAACATCCTCCTCACAAATTGCATAAAGATGCAAGAAAGAGTATTTCGGGCTAAAATGCTGGCGAGAAGTACATAAGATGAACTCCACCGCATTCGAGAGAGGACCTTGATGTTTTATTACCCGTTAGTCCGTCATTTCCTATTTAAACTTGATCCTGAAGTTGTTCATGAATTAACTATTCATCAGTTGGCATGGATGGGAGGGACTCCGTTTGAGGTGTTTTTCCGTAATAAACTTCCTTCTCGTCCAGTTGAAGTGATGGGGTTGAAGTTCGATAACCCTGTCGGGCTGGCTGCTGGCTTGGATAAAGATGGCGATGCGATCGATGCATTTGGCGCAATGGGTTTTGGTTTTATCGAGGTTGGCACCGTGACACCTCGCCCTCAGCCGGGCAACGACAAACCGCGCATTTTCCGTGTGATTCCAGCTCAGGGGATCATTAATCGCATGGGGTTCAACAATAAAGGCGTGGATAATCTGATCGAAAATGTCAAAAAGAGCCATTACAAAGGTATTTTAGGCATTAACATTGGTAAGAATAAAGATACACCAATAGAAAATGGTAAAGACGATTATCTGATTTGTATGGATAAGGTATACGCCTATGCCGGATATATAGCCGTAAATATTTCGTCACCCAACACACCGAATTTGCGCCAATTACAA
This sequence comes from uncultured Tolumonas sp., assembly GCF_963556105.2. Lineage (NCBI taxonomy): Bacteria > Pseudomonadati > Pseudomonadota > Gammaproteobacteria > Aeromonadales > Aeromonadaceae > Tolumonas > uncultured Tolumonas sp. The sequence continues at coordinate 2,038,248 of NZ_OY829944.1, read as the reverse complement.
TATGGTGATGCGTTTGACGATTTATTAAATAGCTTAAAAGAGCGTCAAAAAGAGCTGGCTGAAAAGCATAAAAAATATGTTCCTTTAGCAGTGAAAATTGCACCGGATTTATCGCCAGAAGAATTAAAACAAGTAGCAGAAGCGCTTTTACGCCATAAGATTGATGGTGTCATTGCGACTAATACCACATTGGATCGTGAGGTGATCCACGACATGCCGCATGCCGCTGAGACTGGTGGTTTAAGTGGCCGACCATTACAAAATAAGAGTACAGAAATCATTCGAGCGTTACATCAATATCTAAAAGGGCAAATTCCAATTATTGGTGTAGGCGGTATTGATTCGGCAATGGCGGCAAGAGAAAAAATACAGGCTGGTGCTGAATTAGTTCAGATTTATTCTGGTTTTATTTATAACGGCCCTGATTTAGTAAAAAATATCGTTAATAACATCTGATATTTGCATATTTTTGCAATGTCCGTTTGAAAAATATCCTAGATTGTTTTATAACATCGGAAAACGGGATAGAGAGCAAACGGATGATATTAGTCCCTGATGAAAATTGGCGCTGGATATTTGATGAACAGCGCCAAAACATTCTTCTGGATTTAACGGATGATATGCAGTTCACTGCAGCCATACCTGCGAAGCAGCTAGAAAAAAAATCAGCATTTACAGAGTCATTTACTGTAGATGATTCCTCGCATTATTTTCATTTCCTTGAATGCCTTGGCGAGTTTCCGTTTACTGATCCTGAACGTGTTCAGATTGTTCTGAATGCTATCGCTGCTATTAAATATGCACGCCCATTAGTCAGCCAGAGTTGGTTTTATCAGGATGTAAACATGCTTTCTGATATACCGGAATTGGGAGAGGTTTTTTCGGTTGTGACAGAATGCATGTATGGTGATGTAATGGTTATATCACCGGGCTCGACAGCATCGCTTTGTATTGTAATCAGCCAGTCTATCCAATTAGATTCAGATAAATCATTAAAACAATCTGCAATATGCAAATTGATGAATAGTAAACTGTTGCCTTATCAGGCAGCGACAAAATACTTGGCTAAAATGGCGTAAGCCATAAGTGCTAATATAAAAAAAGCCCCTTTCGGGGCTTTTTTTATTCTGCTGTAGGGCTACTGACCGGATGAACATCTTCGCTCGGATAACAGCCTAATATCTTCACATAGCGAGTGGATGATTGAAGATCCTGAATCGCGGCCTGCATTTCATCACTTTCCAGATTAGCGGCAACATCAACGTAAAACATTTCTTCCCAAGGGTTTCCTGGTATTGGACGTGATTCCAATTTAGTCATGTTGATGTTGTGGTTGCGCAATACTAATAATGCTTCTACCAGTGAACCGGTTTTTTGTGTTGTGGACATAATGAATGTCGTTTTTGCCGGAACCAGTGGTGATACTTTAATTGGCTCACGGGCAACAATCAGAAAACGAGTACAGTTATCCGGCTGGTTAGCTAATCCACTGGCAATTTTAATTAAACCGTAGATATCTCCACCCTCAGCACTACCAATAGCAGCCGCATTCGGTGAAGCAAGTTCTTTGACCTTCAACATGGCTGCGGATGATGAATCGCAAAAAACTTTGCGAATGTGCGGGTTACTATCAAGATAATGCGATGACTGCATGATGGGTTGTGGGTGCCCATAGATAACTTCAATATCATTTATATTGGTATCCACGGCTGTCAGCAGGCAATGATCAATCGGGTAGGTTAGTTCAGCAACAATCGAGAGGCTGGTCTGTTGCATCAAATCATAAACTTCATTGATAGAACCGGATGTCATATTCTCGATAGGTAATACCCCATACTGACAAGCGCCACTTTCTACTTCATGAAAAACCTGATTAAAGCTGCTGCAACTTATTTCACGAATATCGGATAACTGGCGGCCAAGGAATTTACGGGCAGCAAGGCTGGAATATGATCCTAATGGCCCTAAATAAGCAACGCTGTTTCCTGCATCTACTTGCTCAGGGTTTTTCTGTTGTTGCACAAAATCCTGCTGAATTAATACAGAATCTTCGATAATTAATTGGAATACTTTCTGAATAAAATGGGCAGAAAGGCCCATTGGGTGACCAACCTGAGTCAGATATGCCAGTAGCTCTTGTTCTCGCCGTTGATCTCGGATCGGGCGTTGGCTAAATAATTTATTTTTAGCCACTTCAATACTTATTGCACGACGTTTGGCAAAAAGAGCGAGCAACTGGGTGTCAATCTCGTTAATGGAATGGCGGATCTCATCCAGTGTAGCCATGGCTTACTCTCCTTGTATAAATATCGGTGCACATTACGCAGATGCAAATTAAAGAAAACATAATCGGATGCAAATAATCCTGATATGCACAAATGGTAACACTTCCTGCCTCCCTATATATAGAATAGTAGCTAAGAAATCATTCCTTTAATCATAGGCGACAACTTGATGGGTCCTTTGATGTTAGATGTTCAGGGTTGTGAACTGGACGCTGAAGAACGTGAAATGCTGGCACACCCAACAGTGGGTGGTTTGATCTTATTTACCCGCAATTATCATGACCGGGCACAATTATCGGCATTAGTGGCGGCGATACGGCAAGCTGCCGCTAAACCCTTACTGATTGCCGTTGACCATGAAGGTGGCCGTGTTCAGCGTTTTCGAGATGGCTTTTCCCGCATCCCACCAATGGGGGTTTTGCATAATGCGGGTAATCAGGCTGCCAGTTTAGCTGCAGATTGTGGTTGGTTAATGGCAGCAGAACTACTGGCTCATGATATCGATTTAAGTTTTGCCCCTGTGCTGGATTTAGAACGTGGTAGCAATGTGATTGGGAATCGCAGTTTCAGTAGAGATCCTCAGCAAGTGATTGAGCTGGCATCTGCATTTATTGATGGCATGCACCAGGCTGGAATGAAAGCAACTGGTAAACATTTCCCTGGGCATGGTAGCGTCAGAGCCGATTCTCATGTCGAAAGTCCGCGAGACAATCGCTCCTGGGAAGAAATAGATGCAACGGATATGGTGCCATTTAAACAGTTAATTCCGACAGGAAAATTAGATGCACTCATGCCTGCGCATGTGATTTATACCGAGATTGATGAGCATCCCGCCGGTTTCTCTCGTTTTTGGTTGCAGGAAATATTACGGAAAAAACTAGGATTCAAAGGGGTTATTTTCAGTGATGATCTGACGATGGAAGGCGCAGCTGTTGCTGGCGGATATCCAGAACGCGCTCAAGCTGCTTTAGATGCTGGCTGCGATATGTTACTGGCATGCAATAACCGTCGTGGTGCAGTTGCCATTCTTGATGGATTAAAAAATCCACCTTCTAGCAGCGCAGAGCTATTACTAAGTAAAAACCAAGGTGATTGGTCTCGACTCATATCATCATCTCGCTGGCAAACCACGCAAAACAGAGTCCGTCGCTTTGTTGAAGAGTATGTTAATTAATATCATATTTTTGATCTTAAGCAGCCTTTCGGGGCTTTGAACTGACCCCATAGCAGGAGACCTGCTATGGTGAATTCCTGACAAGGTTGTTGATTGAGAGGGATCCAACATGATTATTTATCTGCACGGCTTTGATGCGACTAGCCCTGGCAATTATGAAAAAGTATTGCAATTACAATTCATTGACCCAGATGTGCGTATGGTTAGCTACAGTACGGTTTATCCTCGTCAGGATATGAGCCATTTGTTGAAGGAAGTACATCGTCAAATCACTACATCTGATGATCCTGCACCGTTGATTTGTGGTGTTGGTCTGGGCGGTTACTGGAGTGAGCGCATTGGATTTTTGTGCGGCATTCGTCAAGTCATGTTTAATCCGAACCTTTTCCCTGAAGAAACCATGCAAGGGAAGATTGCTCGTCCCGAAGAATATAATGATATTGCTTCCAAATGTGTAACTGAATTTCGTAAAAAAAATGCAAGAAAGTGCATTTGTATCCTTTCTGTTAACGATGAAGTCATGGATAATAGCCGCACAGCAAGTGAGCTGAAAGAATATTACGACATTGTATGGGATGAGCAACAATCCCATAAGTTCAAGGATCTGTCGTCACATCTACAGCTTATAAAAGCATTCAAAAATGCTGGATGATGTCAGATGATTTTTGAGGAAGCGTAACTATTCCTTAACATATGTAATAAAAAAGGTGCTTCTGGTATGACCAAAATTGTCATTGTTGGTGGTGGTGCAGGTGGTCTTGAATTGGCCACACGTCTGGGACGTAAATTGGGTAAAAAAGGTAAGGCTCAGATCACGTTAGTTGATCGCAACCGTACCCATTTATGGAAACCGTTGCTGCATGAAGTTGCAGCAGGATCACTGGATGCTGGTGTTGATGCATTAAGCTATCAGTCTCAGGCCCGCCACAATGCGTTTGAATTCCAATTAGGCACATTGACTGATATTAAACGTCAGGAAAAACGTATCGTACTGGCACCAATTTATGGTGAAAAAGGCGAAGAAGTATTAGGTGAGCGTGAAATTGAATATGACTACCTGGTAATGGCGCTGGGATCAGTTTCTAACGATTTCAATACACCTGGCGTTCGTGACCATTGTATTTTCCTTGATAGCGCTGATCAGGCTTTCCGTTTCCATAACATTTTGATGGATAAATTCCTGCGTTTTGCGGGCTCGCGTACTACGAGCAACACTGATATTCCGCAAGATGGCAATATTAAGATCGCTATCGTAGGGGCGGGCGCAACAGGTATTGAACTTTCTGCTGAGTTATATAATGCGGTAGAAGAATTGACGGCATATGGTTATAAAAATCTGTCTCGTCGCAGCCTGAAAGTAACTGTGGTTGAAGCTGGCCCACGTATTCTGCCTGCACTACCAGAGCGTATTTCTGGTGCCGCGCATCATGAACTGGCTGAACTGGGTGTGGATATCCGTACCGCGACGTTTGTCAGTGAAGCAACCGATAAAGGTCTGATGACCAAAGACGGCGAGTTGATCGAAGCAGATTTGATGGTTTGGGCTGCTGGTGTTAAAGCACCTGATTTCCTGAAAGAAATTGGCGGGCTGGAAACTAACCGCGCAAACCAACTGGTCGTAAAAGGCACGCTGCAAAGCACTTTAGATGACCACATCTATGCTATTGGTGATTGTGCTGCTTGTGCTATGGAAGACGGTAAACTTGTTCCGCCGCGTGCGCAATCTGCTCACCAGATGGCAACTCAGGCTATGAAAAATATTCTGGCACAGATCAATGGTGGTGAATTAAAAGCGTACCAATACATGGATTATGGTTCATTGGTATCGCTGAGTAACTTCTCAACAGTTGGTAGCTTGATGGGTAACCTGATGCGTGGTTCTATGATGATTGAGGGCCGCATCGCTCGTATGATGTATATCTCTTTATATCGTATGCACCAAGTCGCTCTTTACGGTTATGTAAAAACTGGTTTGATTATGTTGGTTGGTCAGTTGAACCGAATTCTGCGTCCACGCCTGAAACTGCATTGATTTCTTGCTGATAGTAAAAAGCCGACTAATTTCAGTCGGCTTTTTTGTAGGTGACATTTACGCGAAGCATAAAAAACGCCGCATGATGCGGCGTTGATTCAGATGCTTTTTATAAGCTTAGTGAGCTTGTGCTTCACCGATTGGCAGAATGGTGCGACCGAATTTTTCGTTCAGCACTTCAGCCATCGCCAGATAAATTGCAGAGGCGCCACAGAAAATACCTTCAAAACCAGCGAAAGTACCTAATGCTGCGTTACCAGTGAAATCTTTGGCTGCCAACAAGAAGAACAACACAACCAGAGTACCAAATACAACCTGCAGTGCTTTAGGGCCTTTCAGCGTGCCAAAGAACATGAACAGTGTGAAGATACCCCACATCAGCAGGTAACAACCCATTGATGTTTCGTTTGCTGCATCAGCCCAACCCCATTTTGGCATCAGGATCAGGAATACCAGACTGATCCAGAAGAAACCGTAAGAGGTAAAAGCTGTCAGACCGAATGTGTTGCCTTTTTTGAATTCAAGAATACCGGCAATCACTTGCGCCATACCGCCATATGCCAGACCCATTGCCAGAATCATGGCGCTGATTGGGAAGAAGCCTGCATTATGGATGTTCAGCAGCACAGTGGTCATACCAAAACCCATCAGACCCAATGGTGCTGGATTTGCCAATTTTTCGCTCACGAGAAGTTCTCCAGTAATAACGCTTAAAGGGTTCATCATCCTGATGAACGTTAGGTTTATGCAAAAATCCGCGCGATTCTAGAGGGCGGATCAGCTGCGTGCAAGTTAATTTGCGAGTCAGATCAAAGAAGTTTTTATGCAGGAAATGTATGTATTTATATAAGTTAAAAAAGGGAAGCATGTGCTTCCCGATATAAATGTTAAAATGTTGTAAGTTTACTCCACTTCATTGCCGCTTTTTTCATTAGCAGCAAAGATTTTGGCGTTATTTAATGTAGTTCCGGCTATAGACAGCAACGCTTCACGCGTCAAAAATGCCTGGTGACCAGTGAACAACACATTATGGCAGGCAGAAAGACGACGGAAGGTGTCATCGGTGATCACTTCGTTCGATTTATCTTCAAAGAAGAGTTCGCTTTCTTCTTCGTAAACATCTAAACCAAGTGCTCCGATCTTACCTTGTTTTAACGCTTCGATTGCATCTTGAGAATTCAGCAACGCACCACGACTGGTATTAATGATCATCACACCTTTTTTCATTTTGGCGAATGATTGTGAGTTCAGCAGGTGGTAATTTTCCTGAAATAGCGGGCAATGCAAGCTGATCACATCTGACTCACGAAATAGCGTATCCAGATCGACATACTCCGCGCCTAACTCAATAGCAGCTTGATTCTGGAATGGGTCGTTAACCAGCAATCGCATACCAAAACCTTTCAAAATTCTTAAGGTTGCGATACCGATCTTACCTGTACCAATAATGCCCGCGGTCTTGCCGAACATGTTAAAACCCACTAAGCCATCAAGGGCAAAATTGGCATCGCGGGTGCGTTGATAGGCTTTATGGATGCGACGATTCAACGTCATCATCAGGCCAACACTGTGTTCTGCAACGGCTTCTGGCGAATAGGCGGGAACCCGGACAACAGTCAGTCCTAACTCTTTCGCAGCAACTAAATCAACATTGTTATAACCAGCGCAGCGCATTGCTAACAGGCGAGTGCCGTTGTTAACCAGATCAGTTAATACCGGACGCGAAAGATCATCATTAACAAATGCACAAACAACCGGATAACCGTGAGCTAAACGCGAGGTTTTTGCATCCAAACGTACGTCGAAATAATCGATGGAATAATCAAACTGCTGATTGGCTTGTTCAAAATAATCACGGTCGTAAGCTTTAGCGCTGAATAATGCGATTTTCATAGGTACAGTCTCCACCTGAAAAGATGTAGTAAAATTACATCATTTTTGAATCGGCCGTCAACTTAATATGATGTATGTCAAAAAAATACGGATTGGTGAGAGGTTTTGATCTAAAAAACAAAAAAAAGAAAGGAGCATTAAGCTCCTTAAATACATCGAACAACGAGGATTCAAAACACAAACACCACAACAAGGGGCTCAATCAATGACGGTTACAATATTTAGTGTAGCTGATGTTTGAGAAGTCAAAAGAATATCTGCTGCATCATCACTTTCATCTTTTAACGCAACACCACTTAATTGGCGACGGAACATTTCCGCTAATAACCAACTGAGTTTATGGGCCGCCTCAGGATAATTAAGCCCTTCTGGGCGAACATTAGAGATGCAGTTACGTTCGGAGTCGAGTAATCCTACTTTCGGTGCCCACGTCAGGTAAACGCCTAAGCTGTCAGGGGAAGATAAACCGGGGCGTTCGCCGATCAATACAACCACAGCTTTTACCTGCAGTGTTTCAGCTATGTCATCGCCGATAGCGACACGGGCCTGTTTAGTTAAGACTACTGGCCCAATGGTAATACCAAGCGCTTCAAGGCGCGGACGTAATTCCAGTAAAAAAGGTACAGTATTGCGATGTATTGCCGTGGAGGATAATCCATCACCGACGACGATCACCAACTCGATTGGCTTGGCATGCTGTTTCAACCACTCGCGAGACTCGGCAGCAAGCTGGCGGCCTAGATCGGGTCTGCGCAGGTATGTCTCACGATCGGGCGCAGCACTGTACGCCTGTAACGTGGTAAAACCTTGTTCATACAACTCAGCGGCCAGCGAATCAGCCGCAAAAGGCAAATGCACGGCATCACGCGCTTGTGCATGCGCGAGACCAAATTTCAGCAATTCTTTTGTCGGCAAGCTATTACCAGTGCGCCCAAGTGCGATACGAGCAGCTGTAAATTGACGTAATTCATCCCACGAGTTTTGATGGATCACATTTTTACTCATGCTGCGCTCCCAAGAGAAGGTAACTGCGTCAGCAGCGGATGCTGTTTGGATGGATCGAGCAGATGGCCTTGCGCATCAATAAGACGCATCTTTTCCAACCAGCTATCAAATTCAGGGGCACGTTTCAGACCCAGTAATTCGCGAATATAGAGCGCATCATGGAACGAGGTGCTTTGGTAGTTCAGCATTATGTCGTCGGCACCCGGCACGCCAATCAGAAAGGTTAAACCTGCTGCGGCTAAGAGTGTCAGCAATGTATCCATATCATCCTGATCGGCTTCTGCGTGATTGGTATAACAAACATCACAGCCTAATGGTACGCCCAATAATTTACCGCAAAAGTGATCTTCCAATCCGGCACGAATGATCTGTTTACCGTCATAGAGATATTCCGGGCCGATAAAACCAACCACAGTGTTGGTCAGCAGGGGGTTGAACTTTCTGGCCACGGCATAGGCTCGTGCTTCACAAGTTTGTTGGTCGACACCAAAATGAGCATTTGCTGACAGACAACTGCCTTGTCCAGTTTCAAAATACATCACGTTTTTGCCAATCGTGCCACGATTCAGGCTTTGTGCGGCAGCTTCCGCTTCCGCCAAAATAGATAAGTTTACACCAAAGCCTGAATTGGCTTTTTCTGTACCCGCAATAGACTGAAACACCAGATCGACAGGGACACCACGATTGATCAACTCGATGGTGTTAGTGACATGAGTCAGAACACACGATTGCGTTGGGATCTCAAAGCGTTGGATCACGTCATCCAGCATATAGTTCAGTTTGGCTAAACCTGGCAAGCTGTCAGTCGCGGGGTTGATGCCAACCACTGCATCACCACTGCCATACAGCAAACCGTCCAACATCGCGGCTGCAATGCCTGATAAAGCATCGGTCGGGTGATTGGGTTGCAGACGCACACTCAAACGACCGGGTAAACCAATCGTGTTTCGGAATTTAGTGATGACCCGACATTTTTTAGCGACAAGGATCAGATCTTGATTGCGCATTAATTTACTGACTGCAGCAACCATTTCTGGGGTTAATCCTGGTGCTAATCGCGCTAAAGTGAGGCTATCAGCCTGCTCGCTTAATAACCAATCGCGAAAATCACCCACAGTAAAATGACTAACCAAAGAAAATGCCGCGAGATCATGCTCATCGAAAATGAGTCGTGTGATCTCATCTTCTTCATAAGGAATTAAGGCTGTTTGTAAAAATACTTTCAGCGGCAGATCGGCTAGGCAAATCTTGGCTGCCATGCGTTCTTCGGCGGTCGCCGCTGCGACTCCTGCCAGATAATCACCAGATCGTGCCGGGCTGGCTTTTGCCATCAGAATTTTCAGATCAGGAAACTGATAAGTACGTTGGCCAACGGTCGTCCGATACATACTGATTCCTTTTTATGGGCTTTAAAAAAGCCACCGCGAGCGGTGGCAAAGTCTATGGGGTGGAAATCTTATGAATTTTGCGCTTGCAGTAATTCGTTACCTGCTTGCATATCGTCTGTGCTGTGCGTTGCTTTGAAATAGATGAAACCAGCGATAAACAGACCAGCAAAAATGATGGCCAACAGCACGTTGTAGTAAGTCATTGCAACCAGACACACCACAGCTAGCACGAGCGCCAATGCGGGAGCAAAAGGGTAGAGCGGTGCAGAGAACGGACGTTCCAGATTTGGTTCAGTAACACGCAGTTTGAACAGCGCAGCCATAGAGATAATGTACATCACGATAGCCCCAAATACTGACATGGTTACGATGTTTGCTGTTAACGGCAAACCACCAATCACGATCAGATTGTCAGAGAAAATGGCTGCAATACCGATCACGCCACCCGCTAAGATAGCCCAGTGAGGTGTTTGATAACGGCTGTTTATGGCTGCCAGTGGTTTAGGCAGGAAGCCAGCACGTGCTAAAGCGAAGATTTGACGGGAATATCCCATGATGATGCCGTGGAAAGAGGCAATCAGACCGAACAGACCTAACCAGACCAGCATGTGTAACCAGCCACTGGAATTACCAACAATCATTTTCATGGCTTGTGGTAATGGATCGTTGATATTCGCCAGTTTGCTCCAATCACCGGCACCACCAGCAAAGACCATGACACCAATTGCCAGAACGACCAAAGTCAGAATGCCGGCAATAAAGGCAACTGGAATGGTTTTTTTCGGGTCTTTAGCTTCTTCGGCAGCCATGGCTGCGCCTTCAATAGCCAGAAAGAACCAGATAGCAAAGGGAATAGCAGCGAAAATACCGGAAATTGCTGTACCAGAGAATTCGTTGCTGCCAGCCCAACCATTCGCAACAAAGTTAGCGACAGAGAAGCCAGGCGATACCACACCCATGAAGACCAGCAATTCAATAATGGCCAGGATGGTGACACATAATTCAAAAGTTGCGGCGATACTGACACCGACAACGTTGAGCGCCATAAAGACCAGATAAGAGCCTACAGCGATCATTTTGGGATCAATAGATGGGAACTGAACATTCAGATAAGCACCAATCGCCATGGCAATCGCTGGCGGCGCAAAGACGAACTCCACAAGTGTGGCAAAGCCGGCGATATAACCACCGACAGGGCCGAATGCACGATATGCGTAAGCAAATGGGCCGCCGGCATGTGGAATTGATGTAGTTAATTCAGTAAAGCTGAAGATGAACGCGGTGTACATAGCGGCAATTAGCAGCGCCGTTACCATGAAGCCTAACGTGCCAGCTTGTGCCCAGCCATAGCTCCAACCAAAGTATTCCCCTGAGATAACTAAACCAACGGCAATTCCCCAAAGATGAAATTTGCCCAGTGTCCGTTTTAAGCTCGGAGCAGCAATGTCCTTTTGCATAGATGTGTACCTCTGTTTAATTGATCCATCTGTCTTTCATCGACAGAGCTGGGAGTTGTAATCACTAAAGCAAAAGGTATACCCCTTTGCGTAGTTGTGATCTTGCTCCCAGCAAAATCAGAAAACTTGACGTGAGGAAGGTGATTTTTGTTCTCTAAAGTCAACTTTATGTATTTCAGAGGCAAATATCAGAGACAAAGAGAAGAGATCTGGTATCTGGGACAAACGCGATATTCATGTGTTGAAACAAATATGGGCATTACGCACCAAATTGAATCGAACCTGCAGCAATATTTATTTAACTTATTGATATTTATTATTTTAATTATTGGATCATTTATTGCTTACCGCTAACCAAGCATTTCGTTCATGCGGTGATAGGGGCAATTATGAACATATCTGCACGTCAATCTGCGCTGACAGGCATGATCTCAGACGCATTTGACAGTAACCGAGGCGTATTAGCTGCTGCCGCAACCGGGCTAAGTGATTTTATCAGCTCAAACGGCGGCGATGTCGATCGTATTTTCGGTGTAAGCGGTATTAACCCAGAATTGCTTGCCAACCCAACGTTGAGTCTTGATTTGGTCAATTACTGCCGAGTCATGGAGGAGGCCGCGCACTATTCTGGCGTGGACAACTTTGGTCTTTATTACGGTAGACAATTTAAACCGCAATCCCTTGGTTTGATCGGTTATATCGGGCTCAGTTCGCCGACATTAACCGACGCACTACATAATATGGCAACGGACTTCCAGTGGCACCAACACCATACATTGACTCAAATGGTCGATATTGGTGATTGTTGGCGTCTCGATTATCAAGTTCGTCATGGCGCGATCTTGTGTCGTCGACAGGATGCAGAATTAACCCTAGGCATGTTCTTAAACGTCATTCGTTATGCCTTAGGAAAAAATTGGGCACCACGTGCCGTGCATTTTGAACATCCTCGCCCGGAGCAATGGCATGAACACAGCAAAGTCTTTGATGCACCAGTTTGGTTTGAGCAGCCATACAATTCATTGATTATTCCTAAAGCCGATTTGATGCGCTGCTCAATGCCAGAAAGTGATACAGCATTATTGATGGTGTTACGCCAGACAATTCGACAGCTAAATCGGACGACAGACAATCAAGATCTTATCGATCAAACGCGCACTCAAGTGCGCTTACAGATGATGCATGGCGAACCCAATTTAGATGATGTTGCAGCAAAAATGGGGCTATCAACATGGTCTTTGCAACGGAACTTGAAAAGAGAGGGCATCAGTTTTTCAACTTTGGTCGACAAACTTCGCTGTGAAATGGCCACGCGTTATATGCAACAAAATCAGCTCTCAATATCAGATATGGCGTTATTGCTGGGATATTCCGAAGTGAGTGCATTTTCTCGTGCCTTCCGTCGTTGGTTTAATATCAGCCCACGCCAATGGCGAAAAAGCCCATTTAATTAGCTCTATTCCCCAATCAAAAGGCCACACATGTGTTGTGTGGCGTCATGTTTGCTCTCTCATTTCCTGAATACCTTCATCTTGTTGTTCAGGGTTGCTGTGTGACTACACGGTATTTTTATCATTTGCTAAAAACCAGGCAATGACTCAGGAATAAGAGATCAAAAAATAATCTTGCAATACTGTATATAAGTACAGTAGATTATCTCTGTCGTCAGAAATGCTTATTTAAGCATCAACTTTATCAACAGACATCGGTCAGCAGGAGCGCATTATGAGTGTTTTTGTTAATGGTTTTTATGTAGGACATGAAGTGTACCCTGGCGTGTTTGCAGAAGAACGTGTCGGGCAACAATGGATGATCCGCATTCAAGATGCGAAAGGCTGGCCATGTCGTGTAGGCGAAGTAAAAATTGAGTCTACCGGTGGTGAGTTTTTGGCGAGTGATTGCTTAGGCAGTATTAAAGGGCGCGCATCGAATATGCGCACCGCTGTTCGTTATTTGCTGAATTAATTTTTCATGCAACGGCTTTAGGCGCTGGAGTGAGATAAAACTTACTCTTCGGCGTCTGAGGCCAGATACCAGTAGCCTTGATTGAACCAGTGACAAATCCAATCAACCAGAACTGGGTTATCCAGATAAGGTTGCAGGTTATCTAAGGTCAATACGGTGCTGTTACACATCAAATGTGCTAATTCTTGTCCGCCTTCCGGGATCTGCATTTTTTCGCCATTGACGAAACAAACATCCGGCAGTGCTCGGAAATAAAGACAACGTAACCCACCCAAACGATAAAGCTCATCTTCCGCTTCGAGAGCAGGGATCAGCTCATCAGGGATCAAATCCCATTCATCGGAGGTCAGAATATTAAGTTCGTGTTTTGCCTGACTGAGTTGAGTACCCAACCAAGCTGAAAACAGTTGCTCATCTTGTAACAGTGATTGCATCAGCGTGCGAATATCATTCACATCTTTGGCAGGCACTAAACCAGGCTCAGTAGTCAGTTCACGATCTGGATCGGCATAACGCAATTGGCCGGCATCTTCCTGCAGCAAGAAATCAGCAAAAGATGAAAATAGATCTTGTTGATTGGGCGCACGATAACCAATTGAATAGCTCATGGCTTCGGTGATGGCATAACCATCGTGCGGGAATCCTGGTGGAATATATAGAATGTCACCGGTTTGCAATTCAACATCAATGATTGGTTCAAATGGGTTTACATGCAACAAACCGGGTGTGGCAACGAATTGCTCAGTCGGCGCATTACTTCCCACTCGCCAGCGGCGGCTACCACTACCCTGAATGATAAATACATCATATTGGTCGATATGAGGGCCAACTCCACCACCAGGGACAGAGTAGGAAATCATGACATCATCGATACGCCAATTGGGTAAACCACGGAACGGGGTGATTAAATCAGCAACGGGTTTGATCCAGTGATCAGTAGCCTGAACGAGCAGGGCCCAATGACTTTCGCCCAGTTGGCTGTAATCTTCAAATGGCCCGTGTGCTGCTTTCCATTTACCATCAGCAAAAGTAACCAAACGGCTTTCTACTTGTTCTTCAGTCGCTAACCCTGCCAACTCATCCGGCGTAATAGGATCAACGAAAGGGGCATATGCGCCTCGTAATACGGTAGGCTTTTTTTGCCAGTAGTCACGCATAAATGCGGCTAAATCAATAGTCAACTTATTCAAATTACACCTGTGGAATATAAAAAAGAGCGGGGATAAATCCCCGCACTGTAGATAGGTTATTTACTGCGGGCTTGTTTTACGCTGTCTTCCAGCATTTCCAGCGATTGCGGGGCACCGCGCAATAATTGGTCACCAATGATGAATGCTGGTGTTCCAGTGATATTTAAGGTCTGAGCCATGGCATGGTTCATCGCAATCTTTTTATCAATGGCAGGGTCATTGGCTTTGGTAGAAATTTTGCTCCAATCCAAACCTAAGGATTTAGCGATGCTGACGACATCATCATTGGTTTTGAGTGCACCTTGGTGTGCCATCAGCGCATTATGAAAGGCTTCATATTTTGCTGGGTACAGTGCATTTACTGCCAAGGCAGCTTTTGATGCATAGACTGAGGTGTCGCTCAGAATAGGAAATTCTTTATAGATATAACGAATTTCTTTGTCTTTTTTCAGCAGTTCCTGAACCAATGGCGCTGAACGTTTGCAGTAACCGCAGTTATAGTCGACGAATTCAACAATAGTCAAACTACCCTGAGGATTACCCGCAACAGGATCATCCGCTTGCTTAAAGATCTGATTTGCATGTTGTTTCAGCAACTCTTTATCAGCGTCTGCTTGCTGGGTTTCTTGTTTTGCACGCAGTGCATTCGACATTTCAATCAGGATTTCAGGGTGTGAAACCAGATATTGATGTACCACTTTTTCAATGTTGGCTTGTTCTGTCGGGCTCATTTCAGCGGCCACTGAACTGAAGGTCAGCATTCCACCCAACAGTGCAGTAACCAGTGTTGTTAATTTCATGTGATGTTCCTTAATTATTTAACACGCATGCCAGGCTGTGCGCCTTCGTGCGGTTCGAGAACAAACAGGTCTTTTCCACCAGGGCCTGCTGCCAGAACCATGCCTTCTGACATACCAAAACGCATCTTGCGTGGTGCCAGATTTGCGACCATCACTGTCAATTTGCCTTCCAATTGTTCAGGAGAATACGCGGATTTAATGCCGGCGAATACTTGGCGAGTTTCACCACCCAGATCTAGCTGTAAACGCAGTAACTTGTCGGCTTCTGGTACAGCTTCTGCTTTTTTAATCAGCGCAACACGTAGATCAAGTTTAGCAAAATCATCATAAGAAATTTCTGCTGCAATTGGTTCATCAGCTAATGGGCCGGTCGCCTTTGGCGCAGCAGTTTGTTGTTCTTCTTTTGATGCTTCTATCATCGCGGTAACTTTAGCCGGATCAATGCGGTTAAACAGCGCTTTGAACGGTGCAACTGAGTGTGCCAGCAGTGGTTGTTCAATATCAGCCCAGTTTAAAGTCACATTCAGGAATGCTTCAGCACGGGCAGCCAGTTCCGGCATGACCGGTTTCAGGTAAGTCATCAGTACACGGAATAAGTTCAGTGTTGTAGAACAAACCGCAGACAGTTCCGCTTCCTGACCTTCCTGTTTAGCAATCACCCATGGCGCTTTTTCATCAACATAGCGGTTAGCTTCATCAGCTAATGCCATGATTTCACGAATGGCGCGGCTGAATTCACGATTTTCATACGCTTCGGCAATGCGTTCGCTAGCGGAAGTAAAGGTAGCATACAGTGCTGGTTCTGACAGGGTGTCAGCCAGTTTGCCATCTAAACGCTTGGTGACAAAACCAGCGGTACGAGACGCCAGATTAACCAGTTTATTAACCACATCACTGTTTACACGCGCCACGAAATCATCGAGGTTCAAGTCCAGATCATCGATACGGTTATTCAGTTTTGCCGCGTAGTAGTAACGCAGACATTCTGGGTCCAGATGTTGCAGATAAGTGGACGCTTTAATGAAGGTGCCGCGAGATTTAGACATCTTCGCGCCATTTACGGTCACATAACCGTGCACGAAAACATTACTTGGTTTGCGGAAACCGGCGCCATCCAGCATTGCTGGCCAGAATAAGCTGTGGAAATAAACGATGTCTTTACCGATGAAGTGATACAACTCTGCATCGCTGTTTTGACCCCAGAATGCGTCAAAATCGATATTACCGCGTTTGTCGCACAGGTTTTTGAAAGAACCCATGTAACCGATTGGTGCATCCAGCCACACATAGAAGAATTTGTTCGGAGCACCTGGAATTTCAAAGCCGAAATATGGCGCATCACGGGTGATATCCCACTGGTGCAAACCTGAGGTGAACCATTCGTTCAGTTTATTTGAGATTTCTTCCTGCAAAGCACCAGACGTTGTCCATGCTTGTAGCATGTCGGCGAACTGTGGCAAATCGAAGAAGAAATGCTCGGTGTCTTTCATGACGGGTGTCGCACCAGATACCGCTGATTTTGGGTTGATCAACTCGGTAGGGCTGTAGGTTGCACCGCAAACTTCACAGTTATCACCGTATTGATCAGCAGCTTTACATTTCGGGCAAGTGCCTTTCACAAAACGATCGGGCAGGAACATATTCTTTTCCGGATCGTACAATTGAGAAATAGTCTTGCTCTTGATGAACCCATTCTCTTTTAGCTTCGTATAGATCAATTCAGAGAAATGACGGTTTTCATCGCTGTGAGTTGAGTGATAGTTATCAAAGCTGATTTTGAAACCCGCGAAATCGGTTTGATGCTCTTCGGAAACTGCCGCAATCATTTCTTCAGGGGTAATACCCAGTTGTTGCGCTTTGAGCATAATCGGTGTGCCGTGGGCATCATCGGCACAGATAAAATGAATGTTATGCCCGCGCATGCGTTGAAAACGAACCCAGATATCAGCCTGGACATGTTCCAGCATATGTCCGAGATGAATAGAACCGTTGGCGTAAGGTAAGGCACAGGTAACCAGAATATTTCTTGATGCGCTCGACATAGTGTTCTGACTTTGTTTTGAATGAAAATAATGGCAATGTTACCTGAATTACGCTCTGACTGCCTAGGCTCAATGGCTGTTATCTCGCGCATTAATCTATGATTTGCTCCATTCAAGGGGGTCTTTGTGATTGAAACTGTACGCCAGCTGCTAAGTGAATTTAAACCGGCAGCCTGGGAGAAGGATTTATTGTCATCCGGTTTTGTAAAAAAAATCGAACTTGTTGATCGCAAACTGCATATACATATCCAGTTACCGTTTGCTGGTTTATCGTGGGGGGAAGAGATCCAAACACTGCTGGATGAGCGCATTCGTCAGGTTGCGGATATCAGCCGCATCGATTGGCAAACCGATATCATGGTCGAAAGTATCGCGCGCCAAAATACCGTACCGGCCATTCCTGGAGTGCGTAATTTGATTGCCATTAGTTCTGGTAAAGGCGGGGTAGGCAAATCAACGACCGCGGTTAATCTGGCATTAGCATTACATCAGGAAGGTGCACGGGTCGGCTTATTAGATGCAGACATCTATGGCCCATCGATCCCATTATTGCTGGGCAAGCCCAATGCGCACCCGGAAATTATTGATGAAAAATACATGCGTCCGGTTAAAGCGCATTCCGTGCTATGTAACAGTATCGGCTTTTTAGTGCCGGAAAATGAAGCCGCGGTCTGGCGTGGCCCGATGGCAAGTAAAGCATTGTCTCAGATTTTGTATGATACCCGTTGGGGTGATCTGGATTATCTGATTGCCGATCTACCGCCGGGAACCGGCGATATTCAGCTCACGATTGCGCAACAAGTGCCAACAACCGCCGCAGTGGTGATCACCACACCGCAGGATCTGGCATTAATTGATGCCCGCAAAGGGATATCCATGTTTGAAAAAGTGAATATTCCAGTGCTGGGTGTGATTGAAAATATGAGTTACCACGTCTGCAGTAAATGCGGGCACAAAGAGATGATTTTCGGTGAGGGTGGCGGCATTAAAATGGCACAGCAACAAGGCGTTCAGTTGCTGGGACAAGTGCCATTACACATCCATATTCGTGAACAAAGCGATGATGGTGTCCCAATTGTCGTTGCAGAACCACACGGTAAACTGGCCGTTAATTATCAGAAGATCGCCAGAAAAATCGCGGCTTCGCTTTATTTTTCAGGAAAAACCGAGCCAAGCACGATTTTTGCTGTTAATCGCTAGGTAATGGCATGTTATTTCAAGCGGCAATTTATATATAATGCGCCGCTTAAAATAGCGAAAAGAGAACGATCCATGTCTGATAAGCAACCCGAGTGCGTAATCATAGGTATTGCTGGTGCATCTGCGTCAGGTAAGAGTTTGATCGCCAGAACTATCTACAATGAACTGACGGCTGAGTTGGGTGAAGATCAGATTGGTGTTATCACGGAAGATTGCTATTACAAGGATCAAAGTCATCTGCCGATGTCTGAGCGGGTGAAGACAAACTATGATCACCCGAATGCCTTCGATCATGCGCTGTTAGCTGAACATCTGAAACAATTGATAGCAGGGAAGGCGGTTGATATTCCAACCTACTCCTATTCAGAGCATACCCGCACAGAACAAACGTTACATTTCACCCCGAAGCGGATCATCATTGTGGAAGGGATTTTACTGCTTAACGATTCCACACTGCGTAAATTGCTGAACGTCAGTATTTTTATGGATACGCCATTGGATATTTGCTTAGTTCGCCGTCTGGCACGAGACGTTCAGGAGCGTGGCAGAACCATGGATTCCGTGCTGGAACAGTATCAAAAAACCGTACGCCCGATGTTTTTGCAATTTATCGAGCCATCGAAGCAATACGCCGATATTATTATTCCCCGAGGCGGTCGTAACCGTATCGCGATTGAAATGTTGAAATCGCGGATCCGTCATTTACTGCTGAGCTGATTATTTATTCTGGAGAAAACATGCGTCTTTGTGATCGCGACATAGAACAGCACCTTGAAGAAGGTAAAATCGTGATTGAGCCGCGTCCTGACAGTTCACGGATCAGTGGTGTCAGTGTTGATGTGTTGCTCGGTAATGAGTTCCGGGTTTTTCAGGCTCATACCGCACCGTATATCGATTTGAGTGGCCCGAAAGAAGAAGTTTCTGCCGCTATTGATCGTGTAATGAGTGATGAAATTTACATTAACGATAGTGATGTCTTTATCCTTCACCCCGGTGAATTAGCACTGGCGGTGACGCATGAATCAGTCACATTGCCGGACAATATTGTCGGTTGGTTAGACGGTCGTTCTTCTTTAGCCCGACTGGGGTTGATGGTGCATGTGACCGCGCACCGTATCGATCCGGGTTGGTCTGGCCGCATTGTGCTCGAGTTTTATAACGGTGGTCGTCTGCCGTTAGCATTGCGCCCAGGCATGGTGATTGGGGCTTTGAACTTCGAGACGATGTCAGGCTCTGCTGCTCGCCCGTATAACAAACGCACGAATGCGAAATATAAAACGCAGCAAGGTGCGGTTGCCAGCCGTATCGACCAAGATTAAAGCCCCTTTCGGGGCTTTTTCATTTTAACTCTCAATTCACTTAAATCAGGTGAACTTGCACACCTTGTTGTGTCAGCCACTTTAATGAGCTGTCCGGTGCATTTTTATCTGTGATCACATGTTTGATCATGGATGTTGGGCCAATAGCTGCCGGATGAATACGACCAAATTTACTGGAATCCGTCAGTACAAACACTTCCTGCCGTTTATTCAAAATGGCATTAGCAATATCAGCCCGCATCATGTTCCGGTTTGTAAACCCAGTCTGAGTATCAAAGCCATCAACGCCAATAAACGCCTTACTGAAATGCACGTGCTCAATACATAAACGGGTCAGCGGGCCAACCAGACTTTCACTGCTGGTCTGATATTGACCACCTAACAAAATGATTTCTGCTTTGCTGGCGCGTAGCTGATGCGCGATATAAGAGCTTGATGTGATAATCGTGATATCGGCGCGTTCAGCTAACAACTTAGCCAGCATGACGTTGACGCTGCCACCTTCAATTAATACACAATCATCACGCTTAATGAGGGAATAGGCATACGCGGCGATGTCTTGTTTTACTTTACTGTTTGCCCACAAGCGATGTTCGGGATCTTCGCTGTCGAGCACGGTCGCTGCGCCATGAACCCGTTTCAAAAAACCCTGATTTTCCAGTTGTGTCAGATCTTGTCGGATCGTCACTTCAGAAACGCCTAGCTGTGTGGATAAATCAACCACACTGATCCGCCCTGAGCTGTTAACCAGCTCTAAAATCACAGAATGTCTTGGATGCATAAATACTACTCGCCACTAATGTGCTCATGATACGAATGTCAGTACACTTATCTTTTTGATTATGCTGACACCCACTGCTTGTATCTGGAGTTTTTAACTTCATCAACACAAGCTCATATAACCATTTATTGCTTTTTTAAAGGTAGATGTTGGTCAAATAAATCCGCCAACCCTTGTGATCCACTTTGCAGAAGCTTACGAAACCGTCAAAAATCGACATTAAATGTTTCATCTGCAAGTGACGACAAAAAGTGATGCAGCAGCTTAATTCGCTGTTCAGCCAGTGATTGTGCAGCGGGTAACAACAGAAATGCGGGCAATTCCAATGCCTTTTCCAACACTTTTACAGCAGAGCCGTGAGTGGCATAGCGGGTATCACGCCCGACTTTACACAACGTACGCATGATGCCTACAGCACCTAATTGCTCCAGTAAATCAGCGTCATGTAACAGCATGGCTTCTGGTGTGGCCGGCTTACAATGCGCAGCATGTTGTTCAATGGCATTAATTACCGCGGGAATTTTTTCAGCCGGAAAGTTCCACTGCTGCAATAACTCCGGAATTACCCGGCAGGCATACGCCACATTATCCCAGCTTGCTAATAGCGTTGGATTTACCGGTCTGTGGCCTTCAAACACACCTAAATCATGTAACCAAACAGCAGCATGCAAAATATCATCATCAAATGAAAGCTGTGCGGTTTGTGCCAGAGTTAAAGCGAGTGCATAGAGACGAGGCTGATGGCTGTATTTATCAGCGGGAAGAGCATGTTGAGAAATGTAAGCTTCAATAGCGGAACGAAAAGCAGAATTTACAGTGGGGGTCATAAAAAATGCCGAGGAAAGAATGACTTCCCTCAGCATAACACTAATTAATGTGCGGCAATAAACGCTTGAATGGCATTAGTTGCATCAGCCAGACCACGTTCCTGAGCTTCAGGACCCATCGCCAACGCTTCTGCATAAGCAACAGTGATGTCTTTCAGACCCACGAAGCTCAATACAGTTTGTGCGTGAGCCAGAGCCAGATCAGTCGCGGTATTACGATGAGCACCACCAGTGGTGGTTACGATCAGCACTTTCTTGCCAGTCAACAGACCTTGCGGGCCGGTTTCAGTGTAAGAGAAGGTGATGCCAGCACGACAAATCAGGTCGATCCAGGTTTTCAGTTGAACTGGAATACCAAAGTTATACATTGGTACTGCAATCGCAACATAATTTGCCGTTTTTACTTCTTCAATCAGTGCTAAAGACAGCTCTGCTGCCGCTTTTTGACGTTCATTCAGTTCACCATTGCCACCCAGTGCAGCAATGATTTCGCCATCCAGCACTGGCAATGGTTCACCAGCTAAATCACGAACAACGATGTTGTCAGCAGGGTGTTTTTGTTTCCATTCAACAGCAAAATTATCCAGCAATTTGGTTGATTGGGAGTAAGGGCCAAGAATACTTGATTGAATTACTAAAACATTGCTCATTATTTATACCTCGATGTGGGCATTATGTGTTGATAGTCACT
The DNA here is from genome assembly GCF_963556105.2 of uncultured Tolumonas sp. Classification (NCBI taxonomy): domain Bacteria; kingdom Pseudomonadati; phylum Pseudomonadota; class Gammaproteobacteria; order Aeromonadales; family Aeromonadaceae; genus Tolumonas; species uncultured Tolumonas sp. The sequence goes on along the minus strand of NZ_OY829944.1, from coordinate 2,016,199 downwards.
ATATCTTCTATTTAAAAGAAATAAATGGCATAAAATAGGCGCTATCTTTCTATTTTATAGAAAGGTTTTCTGAGGGATGGATTATCAATAATGTGTTTAATTTGTATCGAGGGGCAGGTTATCCACAATTTCTGGGGATAAAAGTGGAATAAGATTGTGACAACTTATGGAAGAGACAGATTTGATCCACCGGGATACTAGCTGTAACACAGTATCCCGGCAGTATATTACATACTAATCTTGCAGCACGGTGGCCATTGAATTGGCAACGTACTCAACATTGCTGGTATTCAGACCCGCAACGCACATACGACCGGTTCTCACCAGATAAACCGCAAACTCTTCACGCAGACGATCAACCTGTTCCGGTGTTAAACCGGTGTAGCTAAACATACCGCGCTGCATGATCATGTAACTGAAATCTTTACCGGGAACTTTTGCGGTTAAGGTTTCATACAGTTTCTGGCGCATAGCTTTAATACGCTCACGCATTTCAGCGACTTCCTGTTCCCATGCGGCACGTAACTCAGATTGAGTCAGTACAGAAGAGACAACTTGTGCGCCATGGCTTGGTGGGCTGGAGTAAATTTTGCGTACGGTCAGTTTTAATTGGCCTAATACGCGGTCGGCTTCTTCCGCAGTAGGGCAAACGACGGATAAACCACCACAGCGTTCGCTATACAACGACAGATTTTTTGAGAAAGAATTACTGACAAAGAAGCTGATATTCGCTTCAGTTAACATGCGTACGGCAAACGTATCGTCGATAATGCTGTCGCCAAAACCCTGATAAGCAATATCCAGGAATGGGATCAGTTCGCGTTCTTTAATAACAGGCAGCAATACTTCCCATTGTTGTGGTGAAAGATCAACACCAGTAGGGTTATGACAGCAAGGGTGCAGTAACACGATGCTTTTCAGTGGTAGCGTACGGAATGTTTCCAGCATATCGGCAAAACGAACACCACCCGTTTTTTCATCATAGTAAGGGTAGGTGTGTGTATTAACACCAGCACCTTGGAAAATAGCGTGGTGATTATCCCATGTTGGGTCACTAACCCAGACTTCACTTTCCGGGAAGTAGCGGTGCAGGAAATCAGCTCCTACTTTCAATGCACCTGAGCCACCCAGCGTTTGAATAGTAACAATGCGACCCGCTTTCAGTGCTGCATGATCGGCGCCCCAAAGTAATTCCTGCACCGCTTTACGATAAACAGGTGCACCTTCCATCGGTAAGTAGGGGCGAGGAGTGACAGTTTGCGCTATTTCAGATTCGGCTTTTTGTACAGAACCTAAAACAGGGATCAGGCCCGCTTCATCGTAATAGATACCAATGCCGAGATTAACTTTGTGAGAGCGGGGGTCTTTTTTGAATGTGTCTACCAGCGAAAGAATAGGGTCGCCTGGGTAGATGTCTACGTGTTGAAACATGCTGGGGAAACTCCGGCCGAATGATTTATGGAAATTATCGTAGTGAATCATCTATAGCTGAATTTATATCATAACATTTTCTGTTGAAGAGGGCTGACAGTGATCAACGCGATTTTCGTCGGATTTCATTGATACATTAATGCCGATAACGCAATTTATCGGCATTGGGTTTTTCTTGGTATATAATTGAAATATAAGTAATTATCAGAGCTTTCTATGCAAGATAAACCGCCCGTTATTCCGTTGTTTGACTCGATTCAATATCTTGACGAAGGTAATGCCACTGTAAATCAGCATCTGGCTTCAATAACAATTAATCGGGTCAATGATGCCGCCTTAGTTTATGAATATGCCGTTGATTGGCTTTCTGAGCAGCGTTTTAATGAAAACAATTACAAAACTTATCGCAGCGAATTAACCACATTTTTGCATTGGTGTTTTGATGTGGAAGGCATTTCTTTGGCAGAAATTAACCGTCGGATGATGAACCGTTATGTTGATTATTGCCTTGATCCGCCCGCAGAGCTGATTGCATATCGTAATGTTGCGCAATTTGTCGCCATTAAAGAGTGGGGTGAGCGAGCGCCGAATCCGCACTGGCGTCCTTTTTTGGGCAAAAAAGAGAATAATCAGGTATTACCATATCGGCTCAGTGATAAGGCGTTAAAGACAAAAATAGCCATATTATCTGCATTTTACGGTTATTTAATTAACGAAGAGTATACCGAACGTAACCCCGCCATGATGTGGATGCGGCATAGCCGATTTGCATCACAACCGCTGAGAATTCAGGGGTTAGATGATGAAGAAAACATCAAATCATTCAGCGAATTACAGTGGTCTTACGTCATGTCTGCAGCTGAAAAACTGGCAAATGAGCAGCCAGAACAACATGAACGAACCCTGTTCTTAGTCAGCTTAATGTATAGCTGTTATCTGCGTATTTCAGAAGTGGCGGCAAGGCCTGGTTTTTCACCCGTTATGGGGCAATTTCGGCGTGATAACCATACCGGTGTCTGGGGATTTTTTATTCCCGTTAGCAAAGGTGGAAAACGCAGAACCGTTGCCGTTTCAAATCAGTTAATTACTGCGTTACAACGTTATCGAGCCTATTTGGGCTTATCAGCATTGCCAGCACCGAACGAAAGCATTCCTTTATTTATGCGTCATAAAGCGGCTGGCCGTGGTCGTGATGTCGGGTTGCGGAATGCTAATCTTGGGATCCGTCAGATCCGTGATGAAATCAATCATCTGATCCAGACTGCAGCAGATCTGGCGTTGGAAGATGGTTTTGAACAAGATGCTCAGGAAATGCGGCAAATGACGCCGCACAGTATTCGTCATACTGGCATTACGCATGACATCAATTTAAATGGCCGACCGTTATCGCATGTACAAGCAGATGCCGGACATGACAGCATTGACACAACATCACAATATTTACATGTCAGTAAAACAGAACGGCATGAAACTGCAGCCAGAAAACAAATTAACCGTTTGAGCGGTATTGAGTGATATTAATCTTATAGGTGGAAAACGCCGTTAAACGGTATTGTTGATGCTCATATTAGATATCATAGTTAATTTCGCATAATGTATATTATGTTAAATTAACTATTTAAGTTTACTAACTTTTGTAGCGCGATCTGGTTTGCGTGAATATCATTATGGAGTTATTGCTCTATTTTCTGATAATCACCTTGCACATACGCTTCGGCAAGTTTGCCAAACAGATACAAAGTCACTGCTCCATGAAGAATGCATCCAGCATCGACATCTCTTGTATCGTAAGGCTTAACGAGATACTCCAGCTCCCTTGATTGAAAAAATGAAAGCATATTGAACATAATGTTGAAACGACGTTGTAATTTGGTGTTCTGATTGATGCTGAAGTTATCGAGTTCGTTATCCATTTTTACGATTTCTAATTCACTTAACCAACTATCAATCTTTGATTTATGGATTGTGTAAACGCAGAAAGCTTCAGTTGCTTTATTGACTATCTGTTTATAGAGCAATTCACGGTCTTTTCTGCTAATTCCGCTCAGAACGGCATATTTTTTTGCACCACTTTTGGTGTGCAGAATATCGAAGGTCTTGAAGTTGTTTTTGGGTGTTTTACCAGACAAAAGCGGCTGAATATCACCCTCATAAACTATATTTAGCAGCGAAGCGATTAACTGAACTTCTCTATGCTGTTCAGGTGCAGTAATAGCATCTTCGAGTTGATCAAAACAAGCTGAATGCAAATCATAAAAATGATGACGTAATGGTCGACCCTCGGTGTATTCCGATTTTGATTCTATAGAATTCAGGGTTTTGCCTATTTCAGTTAAACTATATCCTCCGCTCAAGATCTGGTTCATCTGAACAATAACTGGTTTGCTCTCATGCCAGATTTTCTTGATCGCGTTTTTTTGTTCAGCCAGATGAGTTTGTAACGCCACTTGAGTATTCAGTTGTTCAGAACGACGGAAACTGATGAAACTGAAAATCAGGGCTATAAAAGCAACAGCTAAACTACCTAGTTCAATTATGTTTATTGGCATAATTCCCCTCAGAAAAATAGAGATACTCCATCATGGAATACCTTTGTGATTAATTGATTTTCAGCATATTCCTGAAATTACTCATATTTGAACTTTTTAATTTAGCAATGTTCAAATATGAACATTGCTAATATTTCGCACATAAAGCGTAAAAATTAATTCATTTCTTATCAATAACTTAAATTTCATTTGTGTACTTGGTCGTCATGTAAATAATTATATTACGTGGCATATGGCTTGCACCTTGTGTGTGAACCTCATCACGAATATAGGGATGCACATAATGAAAAGTCTTATCAAAAAAGGGATTTTACTCTCCGCTGTTCTCTCTGGCACTCTTCCCCTGCCCTTGTGGGCCGGAAATGAGAAAAAAGAAGTCATTATTGCGCTGACAACCAGCATTGAAGACAGTGGATTGCTGGATGTTATTTTGCCCCCGTTTGAAAAACAAAGTGGTTACACTGTAAAAAAACTCTCGATTGGTACCGGGCAAGCTTTAGCGTTAGCAGAAAAAGGCGAAGTGGATGCCTTGCTGGTTTGTGCGCCGAAAGCAGAACAAGCGGTCGAAAGTAAAGGCGATGTCATTAACCGTAAGCTGATAATGCATAACCAATACGAAATTGTTGGCCCCGCTAATGATCCTGCAAAAATCAGCAAACTGGACTCTCTTTCTGCACTGAAAAAAATCAATGAAACGCAAAAACTGTTTGTTTCCCGTGGCGATAATTCTGGCACCCACAAAATGGAATTAAGCTTGTGGAAATTAGCGGGAGTTCAACCTGCTGGTGATTGGTATAAAGAGATTGGCGCAGGGATGGCAGATGCATTACGGATCAGTGATGAAAAGAACGCGTATACCCTGACTGATAGCGGCACATTCACCTTTTTGAAAAAATCATTGTCGTTGGAAGTTCAGGTATCTGGTGAAGATCGTCTGTTAAATCTATTCCATGCGATGCAAACCAACCCTGCAAAATTTAACAAAGTGAATGCTGCTGGCGGAAAGGCATTCATTGATTTCTTGTTATCGAAACAAGGGCAAAAATTGATTGCGGAACATGGCATTAAACAATTCGGAAAGCCGTTATTTATTGTTGATGGCGGCAAGTCAGAAAAAGACTACGGATTCTAATGACAGGAGTTCCCCATGCCTGATCTTTTTAGTGTTGTTCACCAGCTTGCTGATACTGATGTATTAGATATTACCGGCCTGACGCTGCAAGTTTCATTCACCGCTACTTTTATCAGCATTGTGGTTGGTGTTCCTGCTGGAGTATGGATGGCATTAAACGCATTCCGTGGAAAAACACTATTGTGTGCACTACTGAATTTTGGCATGGGGCTTCCACCTGTTGTAGTTGGTTTGATGGTGAGCTTACTGCTATGGCGTTATGGCCCTTTGGGGGAATTAGGCTGGATGTACACTCCCAAAGCGATGATTATTGTACAAGCCATTGTGGCCATTCCAATTGTTGCTAGCCTGAGCTTTTCCGCGATTTGTAGCTTAAATTCGAAATTATATTTGCAGCTGCTTTCATTAGGCGCAAGTCAATGGCAGGCCCAATGGTTATTAGTGCGTGAAGCTCGCATTGGGCTGATGGCTGCCGTGATCGCTGGTTTTGGGCGTGTGGTTTCAGAAGTAGGTGCATCCATGATGGTTGGCGGAAATATCCGCGGTCAAACTCGGGTTCTGGCTACCGCAACCGTGATGGAAGTAGGCAAAGGTAACTACGATATTGCTTTAGCAATAGGCGTTATTTTACTGCTGGTGACATTTATCATCGTTTGGCTAATGACTTATTTACAACATCAAAACACGAAAGTTAGCACGCATGAACGTTAAATAAGGTTAGGCGATTATGGCAACCCCTCCTCTATTAAACATGCAGCAGCTCAGTGTTGAACATGCCACTGGGCACAAAGTGTTGGATCTCGACTCACTCACCATTCAGCCCGGAGAGCTTATCGCATTATTGGGGCATAACGGAGCTGGGAAGAGCACGCTACTGCAAACCATCAATCTTTTACAACCATTCTCCGGTATGTTTTATCTATTTGGTCATGACGTAAAAAAGAGCGACTCAACACAACTACGACGTCGTTGTGCGTTGGTGTTTCAAGATAATTTGCTGCTCAATATGAGTGTTTATGACAATTTGGCCTGCACATTACGTTTTCACGATACACCACGTCAAAATATTCCTGGCCGGATAAAACAAGTGCTGCAAGATTTCGGTTGTGAGCACTTAGCCCAACGATATGCTACCGAACTGTCTGGCGGGGAAGCACAACGTGTCTGCCTGGCGCGAGCGGTGATTGGTGAACCAGAGTTGTTATTGTTGGATGAACCCTCGTCATCATTGGATGTATCGACCCGACGCGAGGTTATTGAAAAAATCAGACTCTATGCCAGCGCTCACGGCATAACCACGTTACTGGTAAGTCATTTATTCACAGATGTTCTCAATTTTGCGCAACGGGCTTTGATCTTATCAAATGGTCAGATTATTCAAGATGATGCACCAGAGGTGGTGATGCGACGCCCTGTTGATGAACAAGTGGCCAGACTGGTAGCTATGGATAACATCTTACCCTGCCACTACATCACCAATAATCAGATCAGCTTGCCGGGAAATATTGAGGTATCTCTATTACACACACCTATTTCGCCAATTTCACACTGCTGTTTACCTGGGGATGCAATTTTTCATTACAACTCAAGAGCGGCGTTGCCATCGACAGGGTTGATCTGTTTTGAAGCCATAGTTGAACGGATCTATCCCGGGATTGGCAGTCAGCGACTAACGCTAAATGTGAATGGCAGTCCTTACCATGCACGAGTACCTCGATCGGCACTTGATACCACCGACTTATTGCATACCTGCCAGCGTTTTGCATTCCATCGCGATGAGTTGCATGTGATCTAATAGCAGTTGTACAGATCCCCTATTGGGGATCAATATTTCTTCACTTCGATCTGTAATTTCTGTAATGCATAACCGAGCTGTCTGGGGGTTATACCCAAATGGCGTGCGGCTTTTGCTTTTACCCAGCCACATTTTTCTAATGCCATCACTAAACGACTACGATCTGTTTCTTTATAGGCAGCCGGTGCGCCTCCAATACGATATTCAACTTGAGTTGATTCACCAAGCGCCGGTCCAACTGTAAGCAAACCATTAATCGGCGCATTGAGAGTTTCTTTTTGCTGAATAGTTTGGTTCAAACGACGGCGGATACATTGACCAGTTGCACAAGGCAGTTGTTGTATAACATCTGATTTCGATAACAATGCTGCATGTTCCAAACAATTTTCGAGATCACGGACATTACCCGGCCAATCACAGGCATAAAGGTGTTCCATGGCGCTTTGTGTAATCGAGATATTTTTGCCATTTGCTTTATTGTAACGTTCAAAAAAATAATCGACTAAATCAGGAAGATCTTCTGTTCTTTCTCGCAGCGATGGTAAAGCGATTGAGGCAACATGAATGCGATAATAGAGTTCAGGTAAAAAACGTTCTTGTAACACTAAGGTTTCCAGGTTTTTTTCTGATGCACAAATAATTCTTATGTTACTTGATTCAACATGATTGCTACCCAGCGGCTCGTACTTTTGCTCTTGTAAAATCCGCAGCAACCGACTTTGCATCGCCAGTGAAAAATGTCCAATTTCACTTAAAAATAATGTGCCGCCTAATGCTTGCGATACGCGACCTTGTCGACTTTGTGTGATTCCAGGTAAGAAGTCTGCTTCACAACCGAAGAGATCGAGCATGAGTTGTTCATCAGAGATATGTTCACAGCAAACTTTGATGAACGGGCCTTGTTTATTCTGTGATTGAGCATGGATGGTTCGAGCAATCACGTCTTTTCCCGTACCAGGTTCTCCTCGCAGCAGAACAGCTGAACGAGTTGGTGCTATTTGATTTATCATTTCAAGCATCTGCTTCATTGCAGGTGAATGCGAAATAATATGTCCAACCGCATGATGCGAATGCACTTTCCGCGATTTACATTCCTGCGCTTTGTGTTGTCTGTGCGCTTCTGATTTGGGGTGCTCTATAGCGATGTTTGATTGTGCTGTGTGTTCTTGCATATCCAACCCCTGTATAAAAATTTGCATAACGATATAAAGCAAAAATGGGGCCATCAAGCAGGAAGACAGCTCTTGTCATAACCAACTGATTTATAATTATTTATTAAGAATGGCTGGGTATTAGATAAGTGATTGGGTGTCTGAAATGTAAGATTTATCACCAAAATATGACATAACGGTACATTATGAGGTAAAAATGAGCCCCACAGCAAAATGAGGCTCATTTTCTTCTATGTTAAAATCAGGCAGAAACACCCAGAATTACGCTGCCTGCTTTGAACAATACACTAGCAGTTGAACCAACAGCCAAGCCAAGATCTGTTACTGCGTCATTGGTAATGATCGCTTTAACTTCACTACCGCCAGCCAGTTTCACAACGACTTCGCTGTTCACTGCGCCTGTTTTCAGTTCAGTAACAGAACCCTTAAGATGATTACGAGCGCTGTAACGAACAGAATCATCGCCAGTCACAATCATGATTGCCGGCGCTTTTACAAATGCAGTGGCAGCTGTTCCAACTACTAAACCCAAATTTTTCAGGCTGTCTAAGGTCACAGTAGCAACAATTACGTCACCACCAGTAACAGACAGAGAGACTTCAGCATTAACGGCGCCTTCACGAATTTCACTTACCGTTCCTGCAAACACATTACGAGCGCTGATAGCCATACGATTTTCCTTATCAAGTAACTACAATTTAATTTTATACTCTTCCCAACTGACAGCTATTTGGGGCTATCAGCATTAAAACCATACTTTTTATCGTTGTATAAAAGCCAGCATAGCCTCTATGGTTTTTTACTTTGATAACAAATAGATAATGATTTTTATAATCCAATGTATGCCGGTCCACTGCCGCCTTCCGGTGGCGTCCAGTGAATCTGCTGCTTCAAGTCTTTAATTTCACAACATTTACAATGTAAGCAACGATTTGCCCGAACAATAAACTGATCATTCTCTTCGACATATACACCAGCAGGACAACAGTAACAGAGCAATTTTTTTGCTTGGGAATCAGTGTAGTTATGTGCAAATTGTCCATCGACTAAATAAAGATGCTCGGGTTGCGTTTCGTTATGTTTAATTCTGGCCAGATAAAGTGAGTTATCTCGTTGTAACGCAATGCCTGTTTCTTGCGGTGTGTCTTTTGATGCTTGTGTGTACTCATGGTCTGCACGACGATATTGAAACTTTGGTAAACATAAACCGACATGATTTAACCAGTAATGTAGTCCAACATAAGTAGTGCCGATGATACCGCCAAACGTGCCTAATGCCGGTTTGATCGCTGCGGCTTTTCTTAACGATTTTCCGATTGGACCATTTTTTATATCGAGTTCGTATGTGCTTAATTCATCGTGCGATCTGCCCGCTGCAAGCGCATTAACGCAGGCTTTCGCGGCTAAAGCGCCGGATTGAATTGCATGCGGAATACCCTGCTGACGCAGTAAATCCAATAATCCGCCCGCACAACCTAAAAAAGCCCCGCCGGGAAAAGTGAGCTTGCCTAATGACTGCCAGCCGCCTTCTACTAATGTCCGTGCACCAAAGCCCTGACATTCTGCACCTTCCAGCAAAGATGCAACTGATGGGTGTTGTTTAAATTGCTGATATAACGTAAAGGGATCAAGCGTCGCGTCAGGGTAATCAAGCTGCAAGATCAAACCCACAGCCAGTTCATGTTCGCTAAAGGCATAAAGAAAACCACCACCTGAGTTATTTCCGAGAGGCCAGCCCATAGTATGTATGACTTGCCCTGCCACTAGACCACCTTTGGGCAGATGCCAGCGTTCTTTAAAGCCTATCCCGTAGTGTTGTGGTGTTTTGGCGGCACAACCAAATTGTTTAGTAATATCGCGACTTAATGAGCCTTTGGCACCTTCAGCTAGTAGTGTATAAGACGCATGTATAGCAATGCCAGGAGCGTACTGTGGCCCTGGCGAACCGTCTTCCATACACCCCATTTCCCCCGTCATCACGCCAATCACACTGTCTTGTTCATTATAAATTGCACTCACAGCAGCTTGTGCGGTGAATATTTCAACACCTAAGTTAAGCGCTTCATCACCAAGCCAGCGGCACACTGAGCTCAGTTGAATTAATTGTTCTGGTTGCGAGCTGCTATGTTTGAATGCTGGCGGTAACAACCAAGAAGGTAGTTTGATGGCACTTTTTTTAGTCAGCCAACACCACTTACTTGTGCTTAATGGTGTTGTATCGGGTGGCGAGGTTGCGAAATTTTGAAGTGATGCTAATGGCGCCAAATAATCAGCGGGAACAATCGCGCCAGACAATTGATGCGCGCCGATAGCGGCAGCTTTCTCCAGAACACAAACGGTTGTCGATGGTGAGAGCTGTTTGATGTGAATAGCCGCAGCCAGACCAGCAGGGCCAGCCCCAACGATTAATACATCGTAGGTGAGCGCTAAATCAACGTCGTTACTCAAGAGACGGACTCCGCTATTTCAGCAACATCTTTATGATCAATCGCTTCGCAAAGCTGCGGTAATAACTCAAACATGTCACCTTGCAAAATGTAATCAGCCATCTGGCAAATCGGTGCTGATGCATCTTTGTTAATTGCGACAATGATTTGACTTTGCCCTATGCCAGCTACATGTTGTGGGGCACCTGATAGCCCGACAGCGATGTAGAGCTCTGGCGCAATATGAGAACCCGTTTGCCCAATCTGACAAGTGAAAGGCACTAAGCCGGCATCGACGGCCCCACGCGTTGCACCAATCGATGCGGAAAGCCGGGACGCGAGCGGTTTGATCGTTTGCATAAAACGTTTGCCTAAAGGCCGGCCGCCAGCGATAACTATTTTCGCTTCATCGAGGCGCTGGCTCTGAGTTGTTGCTTTTTCATGGTCTTGGGTCTTCGCTGCCAGCGACGATTCCGAAACAACCAATTTCTGCACGGGCATTGGCGTTAATCGTGAATTTTGCAGATCAGGTAATGCAAAACGGCCCGCTTGAAGTGTTAACAATAGGCAAGAGTTACTGCCATTGGCTCGTTCAACCCAGCGCCACACTTGCTGATCGTAATGTGCCGTCAGGAATGATGCGGGTAACTGTTGGGGGTTGTTTTCTTCAAACCCCACAATGTCGGCTACCAATGGTGAGCCTTCTTGACCAGACAGCACCCCTAACGCAGTGACCATATCTAATTGATGCGGAGTTACCATGGCTTGATACTTGATAAGTAACGGTTTTAGTAACTCAGCAAAAGTTGATGGTTCGGGCCAGTGAAAGAGCGATGACTCGGCGATCAACAGTTCATCGATAAACGGAAATTGCGTCGTTTGCTGCCGCAGAGCCGACATCTCTTCAGCGGTAGCCGCCAACAACAGATGCACAGGTAAGTGCCAGTGATTGACAGCCCCTAAGACACGGAGTGTCGCTTGTGTCAGTTGTCCTGCTGTGTGTTCAGCAATGACTAAAATACTCATAGCTGCACCCCTTGCTCGGTTAATCGATAGACTAATTCCAGCACGCTATTCACTTGCTGGCCTGTTTTTCGACTTGGCGGCTGTTGCCAGCGTTTTGTTATCAGCTCATTTTTCGCAGAGGTAATATCAATGCCATAAGGTTGTTTCGGTTTACGCTTGGCTGCAACTAAAGCCGGTAACGTGACATAACGCGGTATTGCTAAATCAAGTTCGGCACTGACGATGGCTGGCATAGCAATTGTGGCATGGCGCGATTGGGTAATACGACGTTGCAGAAAATTAAGCGTCGTCTTATCAATCGCCAATTCACTCACCGCTGTTGCCAACGGCCAACCTAACAAACCCGCCAATTGTCCTGCTAATTCACCTTTCTCTTCACCTAAAGCTAAACGCCCGAGTAATACTAAATGGGGGGAAAGATCACTGATCAAGGCAACCAGTTGATCAGGACCGATACGTTTATCATGAGTTGCATTATCAAGAAGCAATGCCCTGTCCCCCCCCAGTGACAGGGCCCGCTCCACTGCGGCTATACCCGCAGAACTCGAATTTCCGACTACCACAACCTCTGCGGGTAGATCAGGATGTTGATCTTTAAATTGCTGCCGCAACTGGATAGCTGCTTCCACAGCCACTTCGTCAAATGGATTTAGCTGCCAGCTGAATGCAGCAAAATCGGGGGTACCCTGCATCAGCGGGAATGGCAAATTGCTATCCGGCACACTGCGTGCCAAAACCAGAATTTTCAGGCCATGTTGTAATAGCAATTCAGGGGTAGTTCCTTCCATCTGTAAACTCCTTGCTCGCTTACATGGCACCGACGGCGACGCGATATTCAGAGTTTTGATTGCCATAACCCAGCAGGCGTCTGATCCACAGTGGCGGGTTATGATTCATGCGCCACTGCAATGATGAAAGTACTTCATCGATCTCGCGCGAGGCTTCCATTTTTACTGGGAAAACGCCAGCATCGCGAATACGCACAGCGGCCAGATCATTCAGGCCAACGCAGAACATGACATCACAGCCGTCTAAACTGGCGACACGCATCGACAATTGATCGACTTCACTACCACCTATCTCAGCCATACAGCAACCACCTTTTTTACCGGTGCCATTAGGTTGTTTCGGGGCTGCTGCTGCGGCTTCGCTACGACGCGGTGGTGATGCAAAGCGAGCAACGTCGATAAATTCGATGCTGTCATAACTGACGTCATAAAAAACAACCTGACGCGAGAATGAAAATGCGGAATCAACGTGGGTTAAGTTTTTGCTGCAAACAGCAACTTTCAAATGGCCGATTTTTTTCGACATTTCAGCTCTCCTTGACATCATTGGGGGGACATTGAGTGGTAAGCGATTGGGTTGTAAACGATAGTTGGTTAGATATTTCAGAAGGCTGTGAGCCAGAACGGCATTCCCAGCGATCAAGTGCGGTAAGAGAAATGGCATTGATATACCGTTTATCTTCTGCGATAGAAAAAGGCGTTAAAGCCTCCATCGGCACGACATAAAACCGATCATTTAAGCGCAAATGAAAATCGATAGGATGACAAACACCATCGTCATAACGCGGGTTAAGTTGGATCACACAAAACCCATCGGTCACCTGATAGCGTGGATTTTCACAGTCTAAGCGCCAGTGCCGGTTGATATTCAAACCGGGGCGGAATTGACACAGCACGCGGTCTTCATCTTCAAAACCACGTAATTCCCCGACCAGATCGGTAAAATAGCTTTGCAACATGGCGTCGTGGTAAGCGTCACCGTATTGGGTTTGTACGCGATTCAGAAAATAAAACACCAGTGATTGCAGAAGCGCTAATCCGGTATCGGTTATTTTTAGAATCAGTGGATATTGATTACTGTTGCAGCACAACTCTGTCACGTTGCCTCGCTGCTCAATTTGCCCGTCAGAATGCAGCCATGCCACACGCACGATACGCAAAAGCCGGTAGGTTTCGGCGATAATTTTGTCCGCGATCTGTTTTTTCGGTAGCTGCTGATAACGTTGCCAACTGGTGACACCTTCAAGTGTTTGTGGTTGTTGTTGGCTGAAATAAGCCTCTAACAAATTCAACGCAGACCAAGCACCTTGCAGTGATAGCAACATTGTTTGTTTGCCTGAAAACACAGCGTCACTCTGCACTTTTTGTGCATTAGCGCTGCGTTTTTTCGCAGAATACATCTCCAACCCACGGTATTCCGGCTGATGCCAGCTACTACCGTGCGATTTACGAAATTCATCAAGCAAACAGACTAATGTTTCCATCGAATGACCCTTACATCACATACCCAAAAAGAGAGCCCGGCCTGAAGGCCGGAACTCCACCCGAAAAATGGTGCTTACCACGTATTCAGGATCCACTCTTTGTTATGGGTGTATTCCATGTGAGCAAACAAGGTGTTAGCAATTTGCTCTGCTAACTCCATGGCGCCGCGGTAGCCCATGGTTGGTTTACGGTATAAACCAGCACGGTCAAAGGTTGGGAAACCAACGCGAACCATTGGAATGTTGTTGTCGATTGCCACGTAACGACCTTTTGAGTGACCTAAGATCAGGTCCAGTTTCAGGCCATTTTTAACGCGGTTTTCCAGTTCCCACAGATCCGCGTTGAAGACGATTTCCATATCGAAGTTCACTGATTTTTTCAGTTCAGCAATACGGGTGTCTTTTTTGTAGCGTGAATTGTCGTCACCTAACAGCAACAACACGGGTTCCATTTCCATTTCCATACAGAACTCGGCCAGACCCAACACCTGATCAGCATGACCGAAAATCGCCACTTTTTTGTTGGCAAAGAACATGTGCGTTAAGTCAGCCAAAGCATCCAGAGCCAAACCACGTTCATGAACTAATGATTCAGGGATTGGTTTACCGGTCAGTTCGCTTAAGTTTTGCAGCAGCAGATCGGTATTTTTGATGCCATACGGTGTGGCAGTTGGGATCATTGGCACTTCAAACTCTTCGAACAACGCTTTTGCGGCGGTGTCAGATTCGTAACGCGCCAAGCTGATAGTCCCAATAGCGTTAGCGCTGTTCTGGAAATCTTCTACCGTGGTGTTACCGCGTGTTTTGATCTCTTTACCGGGTAGCATTGGCGATTCGAAGGTGGTGGTATCCATAAATACCGTACCGTCGATCTGCATTTCAGACAGGTAGTGCTTCATCAACTCGACGTCACCTGGGTTAACAAAACCTGTGAACAGGTTGATTTTGCCCGTTGGTTTGCCTTTTTTGCCCAGTGTTTTCACCAGTGCTTTCATGGCTTCGTCGTAACCGCTGACATGACTGCCTTTAAAGCTTGGCGTGTGCACAGCGACAAGATGAATATCACGATCGGGGAACTCTTCTTTCAGTGCTTTATTACACAAACGAATTGTTCCTTCGATGTCATCACCGATAACTTCGGTAGAACAGGTAGTAATGATCGGAATAATGCGCAGTTCAGGGTAGCGTTTCGCCAGCACCATCACGCCATCCTGAATACGCTGCACACCACCGAACACCGCAGAGTCTTCATGCAAAGATGAAGAGGCAATGTCGAAGTTTTCTTTAAAATGTTGTGCTAACAACAGACGCACAAACATACAGCAACCCTGACCACCGTGAACCAACGGAATACAATCCTGAATACCGATACAGGCATATTGAGCGCCAGCAGGTTGGCAATCGAGCATTGGGTTAATAACCCCAGAACGCTCTTTTTTATGGGCGTTCACTTCGCCACATTTCTTTTCAGTTGTTGTGCAATCACAAGACATATCTGATTCCTTTCTGATTGGGGAGCGAGACCGGATGCTCGCCCCCGTATTCAAATTTGTTAATTAATACAGTCTGTCGTTAAGCTCACGGTTCTTAGAACCAGTGATAACGGTGTCGGTTAATTTCGCGGCCAGACCATCAAGCATGAGGCTAATATCGGCAAAGCTGGTCTCTTTCACCCAAGGGAAACGGGATTTGAAATCAGCGACCATCAGCTTGGCATCAGCCAGATGACAACGCGCATCGGGCGTATCTGCATTAGGCTCTTCTCCGGCAAACAGTTTCTTGGCCTGCGCCATGATGCCGTCGATGTTTTCTTTGCGATCCCAGCTACGTGAGAAGAATTGCCACAGGCAGCGCTCTTGCACGTAGTTGTAAAGTTCAGTGATGTTCTGTTCCATTACACAGCCTCCTTCAGTGCAGCAGCTGTGCTGGATAGGTCACGGATATCCGTGCCAGCCAGTTTGTGGATCGGGCTGCGCATTGCGTTGTAAATGTCACGCGCCATGTTGACGAAGCCTTCAAAGCCCATGTACGGGCCATTGTGGTAGGCATGACCGTTGATGTAGGGCAGATGCAGTTTTTTCACCAATTCGCCGACACGCGGGCCGGTGAAAATGATGTCGGGTTTCACCAGATCGATGATTTCGAAGAATTCCAGTTCGTTTGCATCATCGAGGTAGTAAGTGCCTTCACGACCACGCGCCACGACTTTTTCAAAGTCTTCTTCATGGCCAAATTTGGAAGACATAGCGACGACTTCGATGCCCATGTCGTCTTCGACGGATTTAGTCCAGTGCCACAGACGTGGGCCACCCGTCCAGATCGCCATTTTGGTTCCCTTCAGCTGTTCCTTGTACCAATCCAGCTGCGGTTTCCATTTCGCTTCTTCTTCTGCGATCAGTGCTTCGCCCTTCTCTTCAATGCCGAAGAAGGCACAGACTTTACGGATCCCTTCCGCCATGTAGTTAAAGCCCCACGTGTCGATATCCAGACGTGGGATGCCATAGCGTTTTTTCAGCTCATTGGCGATGTAACCGGCGGAGCGAGCACAGTTCACGACGTTCAGTTGTGCACGGTGCATACTGCGTAATGAGTCGTAAGTTGAGTTACCGGTGAAGTGGGCTATCACTTGAATGCCCAAACGATCCCAGTAGGTTTGCAGCAACTGAGTGTCACCTTGAATGTTATAATCGCCAATGAAGTTGATGGTGTAAGGGCTGGTAATTTCAGGTTCCACTTCCCCTACTTTCTCATCAACCCAACCAATGTTCAGCACGTGGTGGCCTTTGGATTGGCTGACGCCAGAGAAGCCAGGGCATTCCACGGTGAAGATGTCGACATCAGGGCGATCTTTCATGACCTTTTTCGCGACCGCTTTTACGTCATCACCAATCAGTGCTGTTGGGCAAGTGGTATAAAGGAACATGCTTTTCAGTTCAGGCATGGCGTCAAACGCTTCATGGATACTTTCTTCCAAGCGTTTTTCACCACCGAACACGATGTGGCTCTCTTTCATGTCGGTTGACCAGACATATTTCAGAGGGAAATGGCCGTTGTCGCTTGGGTAGCGCTTGGTATGCCATGTATCGTAGGCACAACCTATCGGGCCGTGAATCATCTGAATCGCGTCTTTTACCACACCGCCGATCACCAGTTTGGCACCACAGAACGCGCAACCACGTTCAGACAGTGTTCCCGGAATCGTGGCGACGTTAGCAATAGGCAAATACTCTTTGGTGCTTTCACCTGGCGCTTTCAGATAAATATGCTTTTGGCGTTCAGGAATATCCTTATCGCACTTCAACAATACCATTGGCATTTTGTCAGACTCCTCTGTTGAGATGGCCGGTCTGGTAACTGGCCTAACTTGCTCGGTAAATTTAATTGCCGAATTCAACAGAGCATCCGTTGTGCCAAATTACGCATAA
Source organism: uncultured Tolumonas sp. (assembly GCF_963556105.2). Classification (NCBI taxonomy): domain Bacteria; kingdom Pseudomonadati; phylum Pseudomonadota; class Gammaproteobacteria; order Aeromonadales; family Aeromonadaceae; genus Tolumonas; species uncultured Tolumonas sp. The sequence continues at coordinate 1,998,971 of NZ_OY829944.1, read as the reverse complement.
CGGATGGTTATTTTTTGCAACTACATGATTTATAAGCCGTTAATTTTTGCGATGAAGATTTGATGAATCGTAGATGCATGGTTATATGTGCGTGATTCAGTTCACAAATGTACAGAAAATAGCTAAATGTTCTCAGCGGTTCAGATCTCAAATTATCAATGTCACTAACCCATTTATCGTCTGTTCTGATTACACCAGCCTCTTCTTTATAAGCTTCGCTATATAAAAAAATACACATCGATAAGGAAGGTGGCTTTCCTTTTGCATTGTGATCTGCATCTCATTTGTTGGCGTGAAAAATGGTTCGTTATGCTTGTTTATATATAGCGATCCTACAAAAAACCGACAACCAATGTGTTAAACCCGACAAACCAATAGTCGCCAGCAGTCAGGGAACGATAAACGTAATGGGAGGCAATATGGGTAATCTGGCAACAATAACTTCTGAACCCACTGAGCACAGAGAGCGATCACATCGGAGAATACCTGTGGTGTCTTCATGCGCCTGTGACTTAGGCGAATGCCGATCTGAGTCATTACCCTTACTTTCTGAAGTCAGTAAAGTGGTGAGTTCTGATGGTTCTTTGTCCAAGACCTTAAAGGTGGTGCTGGATCTGCTGCAAAAACATCTACAAGTTGTGCGCGCCATGATTTCGCTCTATGACGCCAGCTGTGATCAAATATTCATTCATGAAAGCCTCGGTCTGACTGAAGATGAAATCGCAAAAGGTGTCTATTATCCCGGTGAAGGCATTACTGGCAAGGTAGTAGAAAGCGGTAAACCGATCATCGTTCCGGTCATCGCTGATGAGCCGTCGTTCTTAAACAGAACCGGTAGTTGGGATGAGGAACATGATCTGAAACATTCCTTTATTTGCGTGCCCATCATTCGTGGTCAAAAAGTGATGGGGTCGATCAGTGTGGAACGTCGTTATGACAACCCTGCATTACTGCATCTCGATTTGGAATTGTTGGCCATCATTGCAACCACCATTGCACAGGCGGTCGAGCTTCATCTCTTGGAACACGCGCATCAAAAAGTATTGCGCGATCAGTCAATAAAGTTAAAAAGTGAATTAAAAGAGAAATTTAAACCGACCAATATCATCGGTAACTCCAAAGCCATGCAGTCTGTTTACCGCATGATCGAAAAAGTCAGCCACGCAAAGACCACTGTACTTATTTTAGGTGAAAGCGGTGTCGGGAAAGAGCGGGTTGCCAGCGCTATCCATTATCACAGCAACTGTGCTAGTGGCTCATTTGTTAAATTCAACTGTGCATCTTTGCCTGAAAGCGTCATTGAGAGTGAATTATTTGGTCATGAAAAAGGGGCTTTTACTGGTGCAACTTCGCGTCGTACCGGTCGATTTGAAGAGGCCAATGGCGGCACTATCTTCCTTGATGAAGTCGGTGAATTATCGCTCACAATGCAAGCCAAATTGCTCCGTGTATTGCAAGAACGCAGTTTTGAGCGCGTTGGCAGTAACACCACTATCAAAGTTGATGTGCGCATTCTGGCGGCAACCAACCGTGACTTACCCGATATGGTGGCAAAAGGCACCTTTCGTGAAGATCTTTATTATCGTCTGAATGTATTCCCGATCACCATTCCACCACTGAAAGATCGTGGTAATGACATTGTGACATTAGCCGATCACTTCGTTGCTCGTTTTGCGAAAGAGCAAGAGGTTGATGTACCCCGTATTGCAACGCCAGCGCTGAATTTACTGCTCAGTTATAACTGGCCAGGAAACGTGCGTGAGCTGGAGAACACCATGGAACGCGCGGTGTTACTTGCCGAAGATGGCGTTATTCATAGTTATAACCTGCCCACTTATCTACAACCGCCTGCACTTGGAGAAATCAGTGCACAGGGTGGTTTGGAAGCTCGTCTTTCACAAATTGAATACGAAATGATCATCGAGGCGTTGACCATGCATCAAGGCAATGTCAGTGAGGCGGCGGTTCATCTTGGTCTTTCCCGACGGATTTTGGGGCTCAGAATGGCGAAATATCAGCTGAATTATAAAGACTATCGACAAGGCGATGGCCCATTTAGCCCTGATTAATAGCCATGCAATGCGAAAAAATATTCGGGAATGAATATCTAATTTTAAGAAGGCTCACCATGCAACGGGTGGCAGGAGAAGACATATGGATAGTAAAGATCTGGAAAAATTGCAGCAAGAACCCGCATGTCAGCACAACAAATCAGGAAAAGGTGGCTGTGCGAGAGCCAAACCGGGGGCAACACAAGGTGGCTGTTTTTTTGATGGCGCCAGAAATGCCCTTCTCCCCATCGCTAATGCCGCCCATATTGTGCATGGCCCAATCAGTTGCGCTGGCACTTCATGGGATAATCGTGGCTCTCGCTCTTCTGGTGCTGATCTATATCGCAAAGGTTTTACCACCGACTTGAGTGATATCGACATCATTATGGGGCGTGGTGAAGAACGTCTCTACTTCGCCATCCAACAAATTGTCGAAAAATTCTCCCCCGCGGCCATCTTTATCTATACCACCTGTGTGCCAGCACTGCATGGTGACGATGTTGCCGCTGTTGCTCGTGCAGCGACAGCGCGTTGGAATATTCCCGTCACCGCGGTGGATTGTGCCGGTTATTACGGCAGTAAAAATTTAGGAAACCGTCTCTCTGGTGAAATTTTACTGAATCAGGTGATTGGTACTCGTGAGCCTGAGCCAGCAGAATGGAAACCTAATGGTGTAAGAAAAACACACGACATTGGCATTATTGGCGAATGGAATGTAGGTGGTGAATTTTGGCAAATTTTGCCGCTGCTTGATGAGTTAGGTGTTCGGGTGCTTTCAACACTAACTGGCGATTCACGCTTTGCTGAAGTTCAAACATTGCACCGCGCTGAAGCTAACTTGTTGGTATGTAGTAAAGCCTTTCTCAATGTAGCGCGTGGCTTACAGGAAAAATACGGCACACCCTACACGGAGTGCAGTTTTTACGGCATGAATAACACCTCTGCGGCTTTAAGAAAATTGGCGGCCATGCTCGATGATGCCGATTTAACAACGCGGGTTCAGGCGCTTATTTCTCGTGAAGAGAATGCATTAATTGAACATTTAGCACCTTATAAACCATTTTTGGCGGGAAAACGGGTGTTGATTTTCAGTGGCGGTTTTAAATCGTGGTCGCTAGTGGCGGCAATGCAAGAGTTAGGCATGCATGTCGTGGCCACGGGCACAGAAAAGTCGACGGAAGAAGATAAAGAGCGCATTACCAAACTGATGAGTGATCAGGTCAAGACGATTGATGATAACGATCAGCAAGCGCTGATCCGCGCATTCCATGAGTTGAAAGCCGACATTCTGATTGCCGGTGATCGTTATATCTACCCAAGTCTTAAATCTCGAATTCCTTTTTTAGATGTCGATCATGTGCGTCACATTGCTTATACCGGTTATGCCGGTGTGCACGAACTGGCCCGTCAACTCACTCGCGCGTTGAAAAATCCGGTTTGGGAAAATGTTTCTCGTACGGCGCCGTGGGCGGTGGAACAACCCGAAGCACCAGATTTAAAAATCAGTAAAGTGGCGTGAGGAACGAGCGATGGCTAGATTTCAATTAACACAAGAACCCTTGGTGCTTAACCCGCTTAAAGTAGGTCAATCGATTGGGGCTTCACTTGCTTTTCTTGGGCTTGAACGCAGCATGCCTTTGCAGCATGGTGCTCGTGGCTGCACGTCTTTCAATAAACTATTTTTTATGCGTCATTTTCGTGAGCCAATTCCATTACAGACCACTGCCATGGAGCTAACGACGGTTGTGATGGGCGCTGATGCCAATGTAATCGAAGCATTGCAGACTATTTGTGAACGTAATAACCCCGCAGTGATTGGTTTAACGACTACTGGGTTGAGTGCAACACAGGGTGTTTGTCTGCAACATTCCCTAAAAGCATTTCGGGAACAATGTCCACAATATGCCCATGTTGCCGTTATCCCAGTGGAAACTTGCGATAGCCAAGGTGGTTTGGAAGCTGGTTTCTCGCTGGCACTGATGGCCATATTGAAAACCCTGCTACCGGCTAAGCCATACGCATCTGTTCCTAAATACAAATCAAATAAGATTACTTTGTTACCCTCGCCCATGCTGACACCAGCAGATGTTGAGGCAGTGAAAGAATGGATTGAGTCATATGGTTTTAACGTGATTTGTCTGCCAGATATCTCATTATCTCTGGATGGTAATTTACTGGATGATGGCTTTACGACCCTCACACAAGGCGGCACATCACTGTCACAAATTTCCGAAATCGCTGAATGCGATGCCGTGATCACGCTGGGTCAAAGCCTCAACCACGTTGCCGATTGGCTGCAAGCATACCGTGCAGTGCCACAATTGAGATTAGTTGGCTTACACAGTTTGAAAGAGTGTGATCAGCTAAATCTGTTTTTGTCTGATCTTTCAGGAAAACCTGTCACTGTTCGTCAAGAACGTCAGCGCCGACAACTGCTTGATGCCATGGTTGATACACAATTTCGCTTAGGTGTTTCTCGTCTTGCATTAGGCTGCGAGAGCGATCTGTTATTCGCATTAGAATCAGGGCTCAGCGAAACAGGCTGTGAATTGGTGGCAGCAGTGATCCCGACTTTGCCGCTAGATGCGAATTCTTCTGTGATCAAAACCAGAGTGAAAAATTTTCCTACCGATGTCATTACCGTTGGTGATCTGGGTGTATTGGAACATCTGGCATGCCAGCAACATGCGGAATTGCTGATCACTAATTCACATGGTTTGGAAATATCGGAACGGGTGGGTATCCCCCTGCTACCAGCCGGATACCCGCTGCACAAACATGCTGGCGCTCATACCACTCAGTGGATTGGCTACGCAGGTGTTCGCCAAACGCTTTACCGCATTGATAACTTGTTAGCGTCAGGCCAGCAAACTGTGACGCCTTATCGTTCCAGTTTTTGGCCTCAACGCGATCTCACTCATTCTGTACCGACCATAATGTCCATTTAGAGGGAACTGATATGTTAAAAGTCGCCTTTGCCAGCTCAGATGGTGAGCACGTCGACCAGCACTTTGGTGCTAGTGAACAATTGATGATTTTTGAAATTCAGCCTGGTATGGCTGACTTGTTGGATGTGGGTCATTTTGAACAAGCCACAATGAAGGGTGAGCACAAAGATAAAGTGCCGGGCAATGAAGATGGTGAACCACTTACGGTTGAAGCTGAACCCGACTTAGAAGATCAGCCTGCTTTACTGACGGAAGATAAAGTCATCGCTAAAATCGGCTTTGTGGGTGAATGTGCAGCGGTTTATGCGGCATCGATAGGCACATCTTCTATTCGTCGCTTGATGAATGCAGGCATTCAACCTGTCATTGTCGATTATGGCCACGAGGTAGTTGATTTACTCAATGAAGTGAGTTTTGCATTAGTTCATGGTGGTTTATCTTGGGTTGATCGAGCCAAGGCAAAAAATAAATCTCCTGATAGATTTGCCTCATTAGAAAATAAATCTTGGGGAAATAATCTGACACAGCATAATTTAATGACAGATATTCCTGATTAAGAAAAAACATTTAACTTTAAAGACGCCTTGTGCGTCTTTTTTTATAGTTTAATTTCTCGATTTATAATAAAAAACATCTTTTTAAAGGATATATCAGAATATTTTTACTTTTATGAACTATTTTCCTTGATTTGTACTCCGATGAACGTGATATAGAGTCCTATATCACGATATAAATTTAAATATACTTATAAATCAACATGTTAAATATTTGGCATGCCAGTTGCTCTATATAATATGTAAACTAATAAAACCAACTGGAGGTTCATCGTGGCAATTCGTCAATGTGCCATTTACGGCAAAGGTGGTATCGGCAAATCCACTACCACACAAAATCTGGTAGCAGCATTAGCTGAAGCTGGTAAAAAGGTCATGATCATTGGTTGCGACCCCAAAGCAGACTCTACTCGTCTTATTTTGCACTCTAAAATGCAGACAACCGTTATGCATTTGGCAGCAGAACAAGGTTCAGTAGATGATCTGGAATTGGAAGACGTGTTACAGGTTGGCTTCGGCGATGTGAAATGCGTTGAGTCAGGTGGTCCAGAGCCAGGAGTTGGTTGTGCAGGTCGTGGCGTTATCACTGCGATTAACTTCTTAGAAGAAGAAGGCGCTTACAGTGATGATCTCGACTTTGTCTTTTATGACGTATTAGGTGACGTTGTTTGCGGTGGTTTCGCGATGCCTATTCGTGAAAACAAAGCGCAGGAGATCTACATCGTTTGCTCCGGTGAAATGATGGCGATGTATGCCGCGAACAACATCTCGAAAGGTATCGTGAAATACGCGAAATCAGGTTCTGTTCGTTTAGCAGGTCTGATTTGTAATTCACGTAAAACCGACCGTGAAGATGAATTAATCATGGCGCTGGCTGAAAAATTGGGCACGCAGATGATTCACTTTGTGCCACGTGATAACACCGTTCAGCATGCTGAAATTCGTCGTATGACCGTTATTGAATACGATCCAAAATGTAAACAAGCAGATGAATACCGCACACTGGCGCAGAAAATCATCAACAACAAAATGTTTGTTGTTCCAACGCCATTAGAGATGGAAGAGTTGGAAGAACTGTTGATGGAGTTCGGCCTGATGGATGTGGAAGACGAAACCATTGTCGGTAAAACAGCCGCTGAATTAGCAGAAGCATAAAATAATATTTCTCGCTGAATGACGTTGACACTTATTCAGGTTGGAAATATCGATACCAAAAAGGCGCCAGCATATGGCGCCTTTTTTCATATTAAACAGCAAGTTATAGAATAAATTACTATTGTTCAATCGCGTACTTTTATGTTTTTTTTGTTCATTAATGTATAACCAAAAATTACGCATTTCTTACCATTTTGAACACTATTAAATAGATATCTTTTTTATCCTTATAAAACAATTACTTAAATTAAAAATTAACTGTTCATTTTTGTGGCACATCTCTTGGTATATCTCATGTGAGCTTCATCACATTAATTTGAGAAAACAAAGGACTGTCACATGAAATCAATGCCCCGTGAATTTTGTTTATCCGTACTGTGTACATCGCTTATTACTGTGGGGCTGCCAGCAACAGCCGCGGACAATACGGCCATGAAAGCTTTGCCTACAGTACAAGTAACCGGTCAAGCTAAAAAGTTAGCTAATAGTGGAAAAGCCTCGCAGGGATATCGTGTCACCAACACAAATGTTGGACCATTAGGAAATAAAAAGGTTTTAGACCTCCCCTATTCTGTTCAATCTGTTTCCAGTGATCTGATTCAAAATCAGCAAGTTGATAGCACGCCTGATTTGCTTAAATACACGCCATCCGCACAAGTTGAATATCGTGGTGGTGGTGAAATTGGTCGTCCCCAGACTCGTGGTTTTCAAGCTGATCTGCTGCAAAACACGCGGATTGATGGTTACAGTGTCGGTTCTCATTTTCCGCAGCCCGTTGAACTTTATGAACGCCAAGATGTGCTATATGGCTTAGCAGGCGCATTTTATGGCCCATCTAATGCGGCTGGTATTTTTAACTCAACCTTAAAACGCCCAACAGACACGCCTTTGCGACGTGTAAGCCAATCTTATGAAGGTCATAGCCAGTTTGTTAGTCGTGGAGACTTTGGTGGTCGCGCAGGCAATAACGACAAATATGGCTATCGTTTAAACGTCATGCATGGTGATGGCGAACGTTATGTTGAAAATAGCAATCTGCGTCGTGAACTGGTCGGCTTAGCTGTTGACTCTAAAGTTAGTGATAAGACGTTAATTGAAGCCAATGTTAGTCACTATGTTTATGATCAAACAGGATATCCGGGTAGTTTTGGCCTTAGCACTACAGCCACATCGTTACCAAGTGCAGCAGATGCAAAAAAAGCTGGCTACGGACAATCATTTGCGACCTCAGAAGTCACCAGTGATATTTACGGGGCTCGGGTGACACATCAGCTGAATGATGACTGGAAAATAAGTGGCGGGCTACAAGAGCAGGATGTGCTGAGATCCATCCACGGTGCCAGTAACAAAAATTTTGGAAGTGATGGTTCGTTTACTGTTACCACCAGTGAAAGTTATACCAAACAAGAGTTGCTGAGTAATCAGCTCTATCTGAATGGAAAAGCAAAAACCGGTCAATTCAAACATGATCTAGTAATCGGCACCAATGGCTATCGTAACCCAAGTTATCAGGCAAAAAATGCGGCTGTTACTGCTTCCACCTGTAAGGGATCAATTGATAACCCGTGTTTTATCAGTAACGAACCAGCTTGGAATGGCTATGGCAGTTTTGAAAAGACTGGCGATACCACATATCAGACCTTGATCCTTGGTGACACTATGGCCATCAATGATCGCTGGTCAGTAATGGGAGTCGTCAGCAATGGCTGGATTGATGTAAATAGCTCTTCGTCTAGCGGTAGCAGCGAAAGTGGCGGCCCATCTCATACAGTGAATTACGCGCCGAGTTATACCACGGCTTTGGTATATAAACCCCGCAAAAACATGACCACCTATATTAATTACGCTGATAGTATGCAGCCAGGTGGAACAGCACCAACAACCGCCAATAATGCCAACGCAACATTAGATCCATACCACACCAAACAAATTGAAGCTGGGTATAAAGCGAACATCGCAAGCATGGAATTCACTACTGCTGCCTTTCGTATTGAACGTCCTTTAGCTTATACCGGTGCGGATAATATCTATCGGGAGCAAGGCCAGCAGGTTAACCACGGCATCGAATTTTATAGCCGGGGCCGGGCAACCGAGAACACCACTGTCATGGGTGGTGTGACCTGGCTTGATCCAAAACTCAAAGACACCTTATTGGCATCCACCGATGATAAACAGGTGATTGGTGTACCAAAGTGGCAGGCCAATATGCTGGCTGAATATGACCTTCCTCAGGTGAATGGATTAACACTCACAGGCAACCTTCATTACACCGGGAAACGTGCCGCGAATAACACCAATACCGCTTGGGCTGATGGCTACACCACTGCTGATATTGGCACCCGGTTTACCAAAAAAATTGGCAATAACAAAACTCTGACCTGGCGTTTGGGCGTCAACAATGTCACCGACAAGCAATATTGGGCTTCATTGATGCCAGGAAATACCGAAGGAAACACAGTTGCGGCATCCAGTGCGTATTTAGGCGAGCCTCGTACTTTCAAAACCTCATTGCAGCTTGATTTCTGATTTAAGCCAGCTCACGAAAGGAATATGTGTATGTCTAAAATAAAATCGTTATATCAAATGCTTGCTGTTATTGGTGCAATTAGCATTTCAGCACAGGCAAAAAAGATCTCAGATCTTGCTGGTCGGGAAGTGACAATTCCAGCCCAAATTGATCGGGTCTATACCTTTTCACACTCATTTGCCATTGTTACTGCATTGGCGCCCGAGAAATTAGTGGGTTTACCGCACCCATTCAAACTAAAACCAGAATATATGGCTTATTTACCAATGCCAGTTCAAAAACTGCCTCAAATGTCGGTGGGGCAAGATATGAATCTGGAACAGGTTAAAGCAGCAAAAATTGATTTAGCCGTGGGGTGGAATACCGCGGCTTTTCAACGGGAACAATTAAAACAACTCGGTCGGGTCGATGTTCCCGCTGTATTAGTGAGTGTTGATAAGCTTAGCGACTACCCCGCTACATTCCGTTTTCTGGGAAAAGTATTGGGCAAAGCTGAACGCGGGGAAAAACTGGCAGGTTATATTGAAACCACCAGTGCCAAACTGGCAAAAGCAGTTTCAATGATTCCAGCCAAAGACAAGGTTCGTGTTTATTACGCAGAGTCGATGGATGGTCTGACATCACAGTGCGGCGAAGCTGATCGAGCGGAAGTCATTCGTCTGGCCGGGGCCGTTAACGCGCTGGCCTGTAGTGATTTACCCCCCGCAACGGCTGTTCCAGCAGACATTGAGTCCAGTAATGTCACGGCGGGCATGGAAACCCTGCTGAAAATTAATCCTGATGTCATTGTTACTCGTTTCCCGGCAACCACCGATTTGATCAATAACGATCCGCGCTGGGCCAAATTGGAAGCAGTCAAAATACACCGGGTTTATTCCATTCCTTCCCAACCATTTAATTGGTTCGATCGTCCGCCGTCATTTATGCGTGTGATGGGTGCGCAATGGCTGGCAAATAAACTCTATCCGTCGGTTTATCCAATTGATTTAGAAAAAGAAACGAAAGAGTTTTACAAGTTGTTTTTTCAGGTAGATCTGGATAAAGCAGCCATCAACAAACTGCTGAATAAAACCAGCTAACGGAGTCTGTTATGGATGCATCTACCAGTTCTTGTATTGATTTACCCAGTACCGGATCCCAGAGCTGGTTCAAGTGGCTAACCTGGAACAGTCTGCTTTTATGCGGACTGTCCGCAGCCATATTACTGGCATTTTCTATTGGGAAGTATCCAACCAGCCTACTGACGATCATGCAATTCTTCCTGCATTGGATAGGCTTCAACGTCATGGATAACGCGCAATTCGACACACTACATAATGTGCTGATTGATATTCGTTTACCGCGAATTTTGGTAGCTATGTTAGTAGGCTCGACACTGTCAGTTTCCGGCGCCGCTTTCCAGGCCGTATTCCGTAACCCATTAGTGTCACCGGGGCTGTTAGGGGTGCAAAGCGGGGCCGCATTCGGTGCAGCACTTGGTATTTTATTGGGGTGCAGTTGGGCCGTGATTCAAGGGCTGGCGTTTTCAATGGGGCTGATTGCTGTGTTTGCCAGCGTGTTGATTGCCAATGTGTTTGGGCAATCGTCGATGGTGATGTTGGTGCTTGGTGGCATGATTAGCAGCGCTTTATTTTCATCATTAGTTTCGGTGATTAAATATGTCGCCGATCCACTCAATGTGCTGCCATCAATTGTCTATTGGCTCATGGGCAATTTGGCACTAGCAGATTTACCGCAAGTGCTTACTTTTGGCGGGCCATTAATCGTGGGAATAGTGCTGATCGCAGGTTGCGGCCGCATGCTTGATGCGCTCTCCATGGGCGACGATGAAGCGCAATCGTTAGGTATTCCTGTTGCGTGGGTGCGCTATAGCATTATTGCGATAACCACCATGATTTCTGCTTTAACTGTTTCTATTGCAGGCACAATTGGCTGGGTCGGGTTACTCATCCCCCATATTGTCAGAATGATGCTTGGCCCGGCGAATAGTCGCGTGTTACCGGCCAGTATTATTCTTGGCGCTACCTTTTTGATCCTCGCTGATTGCATATCACGCTGTATTGCCGACAGTGAAATCCCGATTGGGATCGTAACCGAAATATTAGGTATTCCGGTGTTCTTGCTGGTGTTAAAACGCTCACGCAAAGGGTGGAATTGATATGAATGACCTCACTGAACTTAACGCAAACAACGTGTCTTATGCCTATAAAGGCCATCCGGTATTGTGCGGCGTTTCATTGTCGGTAAAACAAGGTGAATTGGTTTCACTGCTAGGGAAAAACGGCGCAGGCAAAACGACATTACTAAAATTGTTACAGGGTTTTCTAAAGCCTAAACAGGGTAATGTTTCTCTGAATGATCAGCCATTAGCTCGATTTTCACGACGTGAGTTAGCCACGCATATTGCTTATGTGCCGCAGTCGCATACCCCCCCCTTCCCCTATCTGGTGGAAGAGGTGGTCACCTTAGGGCGCATACCCCATTCCGGCATTTTTCGCGCGCCCACACAAGAAGACAAAGATGCCGCTTACGCAGCGATATCGCAACTGCGGATCAATCATTTGAGCCGTCGGGCTTATACCGAGTTATCCGGCGGAGAACGCCAATTAGTACTGATTGCTCGTGCTTTAGCACAAGGCGCACGTATTTTTATCATGGATGAACCCATTACCGGGCTTGATTATGGCAATCAGTTTCGGTTGTTAGACACACTGCAAGAATTGGTTGCCAGCGGTTTTGGTATTTTGATGACCACACATCACCCCGAACATGCACTTCGTGCATCGACCAAAGTCGCTTTGCTGATTGATGGTGTAATTGAGCAATTTGGCACGCCTAAATCAGTTATTACGCCAGCCACCATTCACCATTTATATGATGTGACCGTAGAGGCCATCAATGCAGCAGGTCATACGGTTTTTGTGCCCGCCTAAATCGTAACCACTAAAGGAAAAGCACTGAGATATTCAGTGCTTTTCCTTATTTATTTCCATTTGTTATTTATTAGTTGGCTGTGTTACAAAGGCTATTTTATGTAATCCTTGTTCTGATAATAAACTTAATAATTCAGCAACATATGAATATGAGGTTGATTGATCAGCATACAGCTGAATTTCTGGTAATTCTACCTGTTTGCCCAAAATACCAAGCGTAGTCATTAATGTACTTTTATCCACCAATTTATTATCAACATAATATTTTCCTACTTCATCAATCGAAATGATCACTTTTTTAACGTGTTCGCTATTTAATTGACTGCTTGCTTGCGGTAATTGAAGTTTAACTGAGTTTGTCATTAATGGTGCAGTGATCATAAAAACAATTAACAAAACCAACATAATATCGATCATTGGCACCATGTTGATCTCTGCTATTGGCGAATCATTATTATGATTTCGAGTGCCAAAACTCATAATAGTTCCCCTTGTTTATCAGAATCATCAATATTTGGTAACGGGAACGATTCACTTGATCGGTTGGTGCTGTTTTTTAGCGAAATGTCATGCACGATCAACAATATTAATTCATGCGCAAAACTGTCTAACTGCGCTAATTCACAGCGGTTTAATCGAATAAACGCGTTATAAGCAAAAACTGCGGGTAATGCGACGAGTAATCCAATGCCAGTCATTATGAGTGCTTCGCCCACTGGGCCAGCGACTTGATCCAGACTCGATGATCCTTGGCTGCCAATGGCCTGCAATGCATGGTATATCCCCCACACCGTTCCAAATAAACCGACAAAAGGCGCACATGCACCAATACACGCGAGTAAGGTTAAACCTGATTCAAGCTGCAGCCGCTCTTTATCCAATTGATTTTGTATTAAACTTACCATAATGGATTTACGATCTTTGATTTTGGTCATATCTTGAATTGATATTTTTTGCCAACTGTTCCAGGTAAATAGACTTAGTCGTTTTAATGCACCTTCTGTTAAATTTTCTAAAAATGAAGGAAAATATTGTCTTTTTTCTAAAGAGCTAAATTTCTTGATCGCATTGCGGTAATGGATATAACGGAATAGTCGACACGCTATTCGATGAACAATTTCATACCAACAAATTAATGACATAACGATAAGAATAAGGAGAGCACAAAACCCTGCGCCGGCAGGTACGACATGAATTTGGTCCAATCTATCAATAAGTAATTGAGTTAATAAATCCATTTATTCATCCTCTAACTTGAAACTTACAGGGACAACAACCCACGAGGAGATATTCTCTTCTCCTTGTTTTGCTGCAATAAATCGCCATTTTTTCACAACTAGCAGTGCTGAATGATCCAGACGCTCAAAACCACTACTTTTTTCTATAAGAACGTGTTCGGCAAACCCTGATGAAGATACAAACACTTTGAGCATGATAATGCCCTCTTCATGCAACCGAATAGATATGTCAGGGTATTCTGGTTTAGGGTTATTCAAATAGTTTGCATCAAATTTAGGTTTTGTTATGTATGACGTGTTGCTGTTTTTGTTATTAGCTTTTTCTATTTTTAAGTCTTGATGTTCTACTTGAGTAATTATTTCATTTTTTTCCTTTTGTTCTGAAACTGTTTTTTTGATAATGGTTTTTTTATGGATAATGATCGGTTTTGGTAATTTATTGTTTACTTGCTTATACTCATTAGGCCTTGTGTTGTTTGTGGTAAGCGGGGTAATATCTGATTTTGCTGGATTAATAGGCTGAAAATGAGTCTCTTCGTTTTTCTCTATAATCACATCACTTGATTGATTTAAATTTATGACACTCATTTCTATCGCTACATCTTTATTCAAATTAGTGTGAACAATGTCGGAGTTAAGCAATAAAACTGCACATAAGTGAATAAGTAGTACCGCCATGATAGATAAAAAACAAAGAAATATTCTTTTAATAAAAATCCACAAGGCTAAAGATTCTGAGCTGATAGGTAGTGAATAAAGAATATCCTCTAAATAGAACGAAATAGGATAGCCCATCTCTCTTAAAATGTTTTTATGATACTCCATTAGATTCCCCCACTAAATATCCACTTACCTCTCTTACAAAATAAATGCCACATTTCCATAAGTAGAATAAATATATTTTTAGTGATAAATAGCTCAAAATATGGGTATTTTCCTTTTATTTATCGTTATCTAACAGATATTGCACCTCATGCCTCTGTTGACGGTTACACAAATGAACAGTTGAATTGAAAATGTTCATTTATGTATTATCTGGTTCTATCGTCGCAATGATTAATCCAGAACTCAGTTTTTCTTCCGTCCAGTCGAAACCTAATGCGGGTAACTCTTTTGTAAACCATTTCGGAATATGGTTACATACAACGCTTAACTTGGAGAATGATTTATTTTTAATAAATGGCATGAGAAGAGAACGCGATGTTAGTGCTTTGTTTTCTGTCAGTAGTTTATTCATATCAACACTGAAAATACCTCGTTTTTCTTCTGTAAAAAGTTCATAACATTCATTGTTTGGATCTTCTTTTTTGAAGTGATAATCCTCAATAAAATTAAAGTGTGTATCAGGTGCTCCTGTCATTTTCCACAGTTTAAAACCACAGCCTTCAAAAAAGGCCTGTAACACACCGGGAATTGATTTCAACACCAGCACTTTGCAGTCAGCTAATTTTTCGGATAAATCAAAGGCACTATTCCTTATTTCATCCAGATTCATCGATTCGTTCACATCAAACTCTTGCTGTTGATGTCTATGCCAACATCCCGCATGTTTTTCAAACACCTCAATATGGCCTTGTCCGAAAATATCAGCAGCATTACCAAAAAAGTCAACATAGACTGCAATTTTCATAATAATTTCCTTTGAATTATAAGGGCTATCATTTAGCCACTAAAAACCATGTTTTTTTCCTTTTACGGATTCAATCGCTATTTTTACAACCAATGTTGATTTTAAATTTGCATCAGGATAATCAAATTTTTTTGTTGTAAATAAGCCTACAATTTTATCAAGAACCGCTATTTTCTCTTCTTTGTTCTCAATGAAACTGGCTGATCCAGTGCCAATAGCTGTTTTATGTTTTGCTTCAAAATTACAGGCAAGATCGCTTTCTATCACATCTTGTTGTGTGGAAATGACAAAACAGACCTGGTTATTTCTATTTAAAATATCAATTTTAGATCCACCCTTGGCGGAATGAAAATAGAGATACTGACCATCATAGGCGTAGAACACTGGCACACAGAATGGTGTGTTGTTATCAGCCAGAGATAAATACATAACTTTCGATGAATTAATGATATCGTCGATTTCATTGCGATCAGTAATTTCCCTGTCATCTCGACGCATCATTCCATGTGGATGACCATCCATACTATTACTTCCATGAATATGGTTCATATTATTCCTTATTGACTATAGTGCTGTAGATATCGTTAACGTTGAGCTCTTTTTTAGCGAAAATAGCATAGATTTTTTCGCATACATCAAGGCTGTTTAGCATGTCATCTATGGTTGGATTACCATGGAAATAGTTATCCAGCGAGCAAATGCCAAATATTTTATCTAAACTTATTATTTGGTTTTCTAAATCAACGGCTATGTTTTCCAGTTTTTTAACGTCAAACATCAAGCAACGATAACTGTGATTCAGCGGCATGACATTATGAAATGCGCACAATGCAATTAAATATGATTCTATGGCCATTGCTGCAACATTAAATATCAGGCTGACTCGCTTCTCTTCTTCATGAAATTTATTTGCACGCCAGTGATATCCTCTCGCCTCTAAATAACAGCGTTGGAACCGCTCTTCATTTGTTTCAAATACAGTGCTAATCATGTCAGCCATATGCTATTCCTAAGAAAAATGGGTCCTGAATATTCAGGACCCAAGGTGAATATCACCAAACGTTGAGAATCCACTCTTTATTTTTCTTATGTTCCATGTCGGTAAAGATGGTATTTGCCATTTGCTCTGCCAGCCAAATTGCACCTTCATAACCAACTACCGGATGACGATACATGCCAGCGCGGTCATAGGTCGGGAAACCAACGCGAAACATTGGAATATCATTATCAATCGCTACAAAACGGCCTTTTGAATGACCTAGGATCAGATCAAGCTCAAGGCCTTTGTTTTTGATGCGATCTTCCAATTCCCAGAAATCGGCATTGGTGATCACTTCCATATCCCAGTCGACATTCTCTTTCAATGCAAGTAAGCGAGAGTCTTCTTTGTATTGCACATTATCGTCACCGAGCAGCAAGAGAACTGGCTTCATTTCCAGATCAATACAGAACTCGGCAAGCCCGATAACCAGATCTGGATTGCCATAAATGGCGACTTTTTTTCCAGCCAGGAACATGTGTGTAATGTCGGTTAACGCATCAATCGCGACGCCGCGCTGCTCAACCAATGATGGTGGAATGGGTTTGCCAGTCATCTTCTTCAGGTTTTGCAGGAAGGTATCCGTGTTACGGATACCAATCGGGGTTGGCCCGATGATCGCTGGAATGTCAAATTCGCTCTTCAGCCACTCAGCCGCTTTAGCACCTTCATAACGATTCAGGGCAATGGTACCAACCGCATTGGCTGTGCTGCGCAAATCGTCGATGGTAGTATTGCCATGGGAAATGGCACTGCCATCCGGCATCAGTGGTGAATCGAAGCTTTCGATTTCGAACAATACGGTGGCATCAATATCCATTTCACCCAGCAGGTTTTTGAGGGCTTTGACGTCGCCTGGGTTTACCCAACCGGTGATCAGATTGATCTTGCCGTTAGGTTCAGTTTTGGTCGCAAAATGTCTTACAAAATCACGCACCGCGACGTCGTAACCGCTAATCATACTGCCGACAAAACTCGGTGTATGAATCGCAATCAGGTGCACTTCCCGATCAGGATATTTCTCTTTAAGCAGGCCGTCATTCAGTTTACGAATCACACCATCAACGTCATCACCGATAACTTCGGTAGAACAAGTGGTTATGATTGGGATCACTTTGACGTGCGGATAGCGAGCAAGCAGCACATCAACGCCCTCTTCCACACGATTTAGTGCACCGAATACCGCGCCATCTTCATGCAGAGACGACGATGCCAGTTCGAAACTTTCCTTAAAGTGCTGAGAAAAGATCAACCGAACGAACATAACGCAACCCTGACCACCATGTACCAGACCGATACAATCTTTGACACCGATACTGACAAATTGAGCACCAGCAGGTTGGCAGGTGAAAATCGGGTTAATAGTACCCGCGCGGTCTTTTTCCTTGATATCACAAGTCATGGCAGTATCCTTAATAGTTGACGACGGTCAGTTCGACGTTGAGAGAGCCGTCGATAGTCAGCCAGTCTATGCGAGCATGCAGAAGCTTCATCAGGGCTATAATGTCATCCTTGGTCATGGCCTTGATCCAAGAAAAATTCTCTTTGAAAGCCCGATCCAGACACACTGCATCGACCCAGTAACATTTCTCTTGTGGCGTCGTAATGTCGACAGCTTCATCACACAACAATTGCGTGGTAAGACCGAGAATTCCTGCGTTCTGTTTACGGCGATCCCACCCGCGAGAGTTAAACTGCCAAAGACAGTTTTTCATGATGTAGTTTTCCAGTGGTGCAATCTTTTCTTTAGATTCTGGATCTGCATCGTTCAATGGGTTACTGGTATAAACTTTCTGGTACTTACGTTCTGCCATATTTTTCGGTGTGTAAGCCATTGCGATCTCCTTTATTCAGCGGTGGCTTCAGCCGGGATAGTTCCGGTCCGTGGAAATTCCGGATAGGTCTTTTCACGCAGTTCAGCAATCGGATCATATTTACCGGTGTATTCCCGAAGCTCTGTTGATGACGTGATCGCTTCAGGCAGATTCTTATCCGATAACATGCGACGTGTGATAAATCCTTTATCTGTCGGGATCTCATCTTTACTGATATCAACCATGGCCAGTTGGTGGATCGGCGAATAAATCGCGTTATAAATGTCGCGAGCGAAACGCACCCAACCCTCGAAACCTTTGTAAGGCCCATTGTGGTAAGCATGTGCATTCAGGTATGGCACATTGACCTTTTTCGCCATTTCCCCCGGGCGTTTTCCGGTAAAAATAACGTCTGGTTTCAGACGGTCGAGTGCTTCCAAACCTTCCAGTTCATTCGGGTCGTCAATAGCCAGTGCACCTTCGCCGCAGCGTGAAATACCTTTTTCCATGTCACCCTGATGGCCAAACTTGGTGTAAACAGAGACCACTTTCACACCCATCTCTTCCTGAATGGCATTCGCCCAGTGCCACAATTTTGAACCACCTGGCCACAGGCATACTTTTTTGCCGCGCAGACGTTCTTTGTACCAATCCAGCTCAGGCTGCCAACGCGCAGTCTCTTCAGCGATGATCTGCTCGGCACGATCTTCAATACCAAAGAACAAACCAATTTTACGCAGTGAGTCGGCCAGCGCCTTGAAACCGAAACCGTCAATATCGAGACGAGGAATACCATAACGTTCACGTAGTTCATCACAAATATATTCGGCGGAACGCGCGCATTCGAGCACGTTAAGATGAGCCCGGTGCATGCCGCACAAATCATCATAAGAACCATTACCGGTAAAGGTAGACAAAACCTGGATACCCATACGTTTGAAGAAGTCTTGCATAACCTCTTGATCACCCTGGATGTTATATTCACCAACATAATTGATGACGTAATCACTGGTGATTTCCGGCTCCAGCGTGCCGACCTTCTGGTTGATCCACGCAATGTTAATTTTATGGTGGCCACCAGACTGACTTGGGCCGGCAAAACCCGGAGAGTTGCAGACGAATATATCAGTACCAGGAAGTTCATCCATTACATCCTGAACCACTGCGTCGATGTCATCACCAATCAACGCGGTAGCACAGGTCTGATAGATCGTCATTCGTTTGGTATCAGGAAACGCCGCAAACGCTTCCATAATGTTTTGTTTTAAAACTTTTTCGGCGCCAAAAACAATATGCTTTTCTTTCACGTCCGTGGCAAAAGTATATTTCAGCTGGAAGTTATCATTGTCGCTGATATAACGTTTGGTTTGCCAAGTATCATAAGTACAACCTACCGGGCCATGGCTGATGTGAATAACATCTTTCATTGGGGTTCCGATAACATGCTTTGCGCCACAATAGGCACAACCACGTTCAGAAATAGAGCCAGGTATTGTATTTAAATAACCCAATGGCAAAGCAGATGTGATATCTTCTCCCGGGCCTTTTACGACAGCATGTTGTTTTCGTTCCGGAATGCTTTTACTACAATCAAATTCATGATACGGCATATATATATCCTCGCAGCATAGTCAGTTAATTTAATTAAACTGACTATTACATTCAGACGAATTAATCCATCAGGCCATATTTAACAACCATGGACTCTAATTGATCCATTGTCATCGGGCTTGGAATTACAAAATCTTTATTTTCCAGAATCTTACGACCTAATTCGCTGTATTCTTTTGCCTGATTACAGGTGGGGTCAAACTCAGTCACGGTTTGTTTATTGAATTCAGCTTTCTGAACGATATTATCGCGAGGTACAAAGTGGATCATTTTAGTGCCAATTGCTGCGGTAAATTCCTCCAGAAACTCTTTTTCGCCATCCACTTTACGACTATTACAAATAATGCCCCCCAAACGCACACCGCTTTGTTTAGCATATTTTACTAAGCCTTTGCAGATATTGTTGGCTGCATAAATCGCCATCATTTCACCGGAGGCAACGATATAAACTTCCTGCGCTTTACCATCACGAATGGGCATCGCAAACCCACCACAAACTACGTCACCTAAAACATCAAAGAAAATAAAATCCAGGTCTTCTTTATACGCACCATTAGCTTCCATCAGGTCGATAGCTGTAATAACTCCACGGCCTGCACAACCTACTCCTGGCTCAGGGCCACCGGATTCAACGCATTCAATATCCAAGAATCCGGTTTTAATGACCATGTCATTAGTGATTTTTTCAGCACCTTTATCACGTAGCACGTCCATTAAAGTTTCTTGTGGTTTACCATTCAGAATCAGACGTGTTGAGTCTGCTTTCGGATCACAGCCATGAATAAACACTTTCTGGCCATGAAAATGAGCCAATGCAGCAGCAGTATTTTGAGTTGTGGTAGACTTACCGATTCCACCTTTCCCATAAATTGCTAATTTACGAGTTGCCATAAATTTGTACCTCTCTGTAAGAAATTGTTTATTGATGAGCTAAAACCATTTAGATGTAAGGAATCAAATGTGATTGTGCTCACGAAATATAAACGCAATACATGTGCCAACTGCACATTTGCGTACTTTGATCATATGGATGAAGCATTAGTAACATATTGAATTTTAATAAAATTATTTTAAATGCAATTATTTGTTTTTTTGGTTAAATTTAAATATGTACAACTATGTAAGAAAATGGAGATTAAATAAATTTTATTTAAGAGAAGAAAATACATTTTTGAACATTTGCGGTCCACTTGTTCAGAAATGAACTATTTAATGTTTTAATGAGTATCTTTCTTTAAATAACACTTACCTGTGAACAATAAGTTCATAAATGTAATTTTTTTTAATGCAGAGTCGTTCATTCATGTAATTATTTCATTTTTGAGATTATTTACCATATTGCACAACTCATGGTGCTTTTGTTCTTGGCTGAACAAATCAAGTTAAAATCACTCATTATTTTTTGACATTTTAGAACTAAATTTTGATTTATTAAAAATAAATTCATTCAAAATCAAAAAGTTATAGTAATGCATATAATGTTCGTTATTTTGCTGGCATATAAGTTGAGATGTCATAAATAGTTTTTAATGTTCTAGGAAGGAACTGTTTATGAACAAACCAACTCTTGCATTTAGTTTACTGATGTCTTTCTTTTTTCCGGTTGCTCATGCAGCAACAGAGAGTTCATCGGATCAACAAAACCCTGTTCTACTTAAAGAGGTCAAAGTAAAAGGCGTTGCGGAAGATAAAAAGAACGAGGGGAAAGCAAGTTCTGGTTATCGTTATAAAAAAGCAAGTGTGGGGCCATTAGGCAACATACCGCTGAAAGAGACGCCTTATTCTGTGAATGTGACGTCAGGAGAACAAATAGGAAACCGTAGCGCACACACGGCATCTGATGCGCTGAAAACCAACCCGACGGTTGCAACGCTAATGGAACCGAATGGTTATTCATCGCTGTCCAGAGTTATGATCCGAGGTTTTACTGCCGCCGATCAAAGTGAATTACGTGATGGTATGGTTGACCGTAGTTTTACTTTTCCACCCCTTGAAAATGTGGATCGCATCGAAGTGCTTAATGGCTTGTCAGGCTTTTTATATGGCTTTTCAGCAATGGGAGGCAGTGTTAATTATGTGAGTAAACAGCCAACCAGTGAACGCTTAACCGATTTGTCTACCGGTACATATGGTGGTGGGATTAATTACTTACATGCGGATGCTGGCGGGCCGATGGATGATAACGGTGTCATCAAGTACCGGACCAATATTTATCGTGAAAACGGTTCAACCTATATTGATGGTGGCAATCAGCAACGAACTTTGCTGTCAGGTGTCGTAACAACCAACCTGAATGAGAAAAATAAAGTTACTTTTGATTACTGGCATCAGGATTATTACGTCAACAGTTTGCAAACATATATCAACGTCAACCCAACGAAAGGGATATATGTTCCAGATGCGTCAAAATTTAAAGCCAGCCGTCAATATGGTCAAAGTTGGTCATATAATCAGTCAACAAAAGATCTGGTTGGTGCAGGTTTCCAAAGTGATATTTCGCAACATTTTACATTACGTACTGGCTATCGTTACGGTGATATGTGGCGCCAATATAATTATGTCGGTGCAACGCTGACTAATAATAATGGTGATTACACAGAAATAAATACGGCTTCACCAAGACAGAATGAACAGACTCATTCCTCCTATGCCTTGGTGGATTCCAATTTTGAAACTGGGTCTTTAGTTCATCAAATTACCAGCGGTTATACCGGCACCCAATATGATTACACGCGTGGTGTCGATGTAAAAACAACGCTAGGCAGTTCAAACATCAATAATCCTACTTTCTATTCAGATCCTGACGCTAAGCTGGGAGGAACAACCACCATACAGGGTCAGACAATGACCAACTTCGTTTTAGGAGACCGCATTGTTTTACCATATGGTTTTTCAACCTTGCTAGGCATTACACATGCAGAACTAGAGCAATATTCCCATGGGGTATCAACATTATCCAGCTCTGCCAGCACATCGTATAAACAAAGTAAAAATACACCGAGTGCCGCCTTACTTTATACACCTTGGGATCCTATCACGACTTATGTATCGTATATGGAGGGATTAAATGCAGGAGGAACTGCTCCTAGTACTGCATCAAATGCTAATGAGATGCTGGCGCCAAGTGCAAGCAAACAATATGAAGTAGGTGCTAAATCACATCTGGGATCAATAGATCTTAATACTGCGTTATTTCGCATTAATAAAATTAATGAATATACTGACCCGACAGACAATGTTTATAAACAAGATGGTCGTGAACAACATCAAGGCTTAGAAGTGACACTAACCGGTAAAGCAACGGATAATTTAGTGTTATCTGGTGGTGCAACTTGGTTAGATGCAAAAATAATAGATGCAAAAAACAATACCAGCATTGAAGGTAAACGACCTGTAAATGTGCCGGAATATCAATCTCGGTTATTTTCAGAATATACATTACCTGTAGATCGACGTTTCACGCTGATTGGTGGTATGAATTATTACGGTAAACGCGCTGTTGATGATCTCAATACGGATTATATTGATAGTGCAGCGACATTTGATACCGGTGTGCGTTTTAGTAAAAAGCCATTCAGCGTTAACTTCAATATTTCAAATGTGTTTGATAAAAGCTATTGGTCTTATTATCGCAGTGGTGATGGATTATCTCTGGGAACCCCTCGCATTTTTAGTCTCACAGGGAAAGTTAATTTCTGATTATTTTATACGGGCCTGCAAAGGCCTGTTATTTCTCTGGCTAAGGAGGGCATGATGTCTTTATTGATCATGAGTAAGTTAAAATATGTTTTCCTGTTTATTACATCAATATTGCTTATTTCATTTTCTAATGCATCTGAGGAAAAAATTCCAATGCATACTATAACTGATCTGGCTGGTCATAAAATATCAGTACCCAATCAGCCAAATCATATCGCCTGCCTTGAAGTGCTCTGTTATCAAAAATTATTCATGCTGGGAGAAAGTCCACGAATCAGTCAAATGGTGATGACAAACGCACCATGGATGGAAATAACTAACCCTGCTGTAAAAAAAATCCCGAAAGTCATAGGCGAAGCCAATATTGAAGAGTTATTAGCCAGAAAAACAGAACTGATTTTTTATCGTTATAACGCCGAACAAGTAGCCGCCATGTATGCTCGTGCTGGTATTCCTGCACTTTATTCACAGCCGCTTACTAAACAATCTGAAACAGCAGAAGAGTTTTTGGAAGGCCAACGGCAAGCTATTCGCTTATTTGCCAATGCACTAAACACTCAGCAAGCCCATGAAAAAGCAGAAGCATGGATTAAATATCATGATGACAAGGTGGCCTTTGTTAAAAGCAGCCTGAGTAATTTACCAACCAAAGAGAAACTTCGGGTTTATTACTTACGCGGGCCAGATGCCTTAAGCACTCAGGGGCGTGGCAGCAATACCTTTTGGTATGGTGAATTAGCGGGTGCCGATATGGTAACAAAACGCCAAGGTGCCATGATGGGTAAAGGGGCAATTACCATGGAGGACATGATCCGCTTGGACCCGCAAGTGATCTTTGTCGGGCGCCAATATCCGGTTTCGCTGGTAACGACAGATCCTCGCTGGCAGCAAATCAGCGCAGTAAAACACCATCGGGTTTACGCAATGCCTGATGGCGTTTTTTTCTGGGATGGCGGTCTGGAAGGTGTATTGCTGATGGAGTATGAGGCTAAGACACTTTACCCCAAACTATTTAACGATCTTGATTTAAAAACTGAATTCCGAGATTTCTATCAGCGTTTTTATCATTACGCCTTAAGTGATGCCGAAAGTGAAAAACTGCTATCGGGTGTTTCACCAGCGGGTACCCGCATTAACCTGATGAATAATTAAGGTTGGTTATGTCCCCGACTCCTGCTATTGCTGCATGTAATAAATCAAAAGAAAAACCCGGTGGTTGTGCCTTACGCGGTGCAAAGCTGGCATTGCAACCCATTACGGATGTTATTCATGTTGTACATGGTACATCTGGTTGTCTGGGGCACGTCTGGTCATCACGCCCAACGCAAAGCAGTGACTTACATTTGCATAGGTTGAGCGTAACAACCGCCTTAGGTGAAGTTGATCTGGTTATGGGGGGAACGCTGCGGTTACAAGCATTGCTCGACCGTATTGCCGATGATTTTGCCCCGGCGGGTATTTTTGTTTATCAAAGTTGCCTGACAGCGATGTTAGGTGATGACCTTGTCAGCGAATGCCAAATCGCTTCAAAACGGCTGCATTTGCCCATCATCGCCATCGATGCTCCAGGGTTTGCAGGTGGAAAACAAAAGGGACACCAGATCGCAGTGAAAACTCTGCTTGAACAGGTAATTGGTTATCAAGAACCGAACATTTCAACACCAACTGACATTAATCTCATTGGTGAGTTTAATGTTATGGGTGAAGTTGAAGCCTTTAATAATATATTGGCTGAACTGGGGATTCGTATTTTAGCATCCATTCCCGGTGATGGTCGTTTCAACCATATTGCATCAGCTCATCGTGCAAAAATGAGTCTAGATCTTTGCTCTCAGGCCATGCCTGGTTTAGCCGAACGTCTTTACGAGAGCTACGCGATTCCATTTATTAAAGGCTCTCTTTATGGCAGTAAACCATTCGCCAACACGCTGAAATCGTTGGCAGCACAGCTAGTATCAACAGGGGCAAACAAACAACTCACTACAAATGTTGAGCACTACCTATTTATTGAGAAACAAAAACTTGAACAGTGTCTGCAATTACTACGGCCCAGACTGAATGGAAAGCGCGTTCTGATCTATTTAGGTGGTTTAAAAACATGGTCGCTGATAGAAGATCTTCAAGCCGCCGGGCTCATTATCTGTGGTGTGTCTCTGCATAAATGCAACGAACGAGATAAATCATTGCACGCCGAGATCAAACAGCAATGCACGAACAATAAATTGCCGGATTGGCAGGAAAAAGAGCTAACGGAATTATTAAAATCCGGGCAAGTAGATATTTTGCTGTCTGGGGGTGGCATGCGCTATACCGCGCAAAAATACGCGGTGCCATGTGTTGAAATGAGTCATGAGCGCAAGTTCAGCCTACTTGGATTGAATGGCATCATTGCGCTATTGAATGAGATAGATGCTATGTTGCATATGCCTATTTTACAACTGATCTCATCAGAGATAATGGCAAAATCAGCGATGCCCGCCCTCGCCTCACAATGCCAGATTATTCGATCGTCTGTCATTGGAAATATACAACCATTCGCCTTTACGCAACCCATGGGAGCGTTATTAGCCATTCAAGGAATTCAAGGTGGAAAGGTACTACTATTCGGTGCACAGGGCTGTGCCGCCAGTGGATTGATATTTTTAAGTCGCTATTTTGGTGAGCAGATCAATATTCATTCGGTCAGTTTGAATGAAATTGAAACCATTCATGGCGGACAAAACACATTGGTTGAGTCACTACGCAGTTTATCAACTTCCGATACCTCTATTATCGCTATTGTTACAACAGGAATGATGGATGCACAGGGCGTTTGTCTGCACACTTTGCGAAATGAAGCTCACGCAGAGTCATTACAGCTATCAGACATGATTGATATTTATACCCCTGATTTTGAGGGAACACTGCAAGATGGTTGGGGAAAAGCAATTCATGCAGTAGCCCAAAAAATCACGGAGATGCCTTCGACGGTTCTTCATCAGACAGCGCCTATTAGTCTGATTGTGTTAGTTGGCTCCCATCTCTCGATTGCTGATATTGAGTGGCTCAAGCAGTTAGCCGATGACTTTGGAATAAGTGCGTATTTTCTACCTGATTTAAGCACCTCACTAGATGGTCAATTCACCGGCAGTGAGGATTATTTATTAAATGGCGGTGTATCGCTGTCACGCCTTGCTTGCGAACAAAGCAACATTCCTGTGCTTGCCTTAGGCGAACAAATGAGAGATTCATTTCATACTCTTAACCAATCTGCACGAGATGGATTATTATTAAATAAACTGACCGGTTTAAAGGCTACTGATCATTTGATTCAGTTTTTTACACAATTATCCGGACAGAACGTACCACCTAAATATATTCGTCAACGCGCGCAATTACTTGATGTGATGATGGATAACGCCAAAATATTGTGCCGGGGGAAAGCAGTTCTCGCAGCAGAACCAGATCTGCTATTCGACCTGACATACTGGCTGCAAGAGAGTGGAATTTCGATCGAGCAAGCAATTAGTCCAGTTCCCCATAAGTTATTGACTCAACTTCCTTTGTCCAACGTGCTGATTGGGGATACCCAAACAGTCATGGCCCAGATAACTCATGCAAATATATTGATTGCGCCAGATTCATTTTACTCGTTCGCTCAAAATGCAGGACTTCAACATTTTGCAATTGGAATTCATGAACCAACTCATATTGGGGTGCCACATTTTTTACGGTTAGGTTATCAGGGCGCCCGGAATTTAATTTTTAATTTCAGTAATTTATTGCTAGATATCGCTTAATGACGGAGATGTCAGACACTCATTAGTTCCGTAATGCACAAAATATTGCAATTAGTTCGTACAAGTACAACAGATATCCATTACGGTTTTACCAAAAATGCTAACCAATTGAAATATATAGACAATATCCCATTAAAAATAATACTCAATGGCACATTTAATGCCTTTATTAACTCTATATAAATCATGCTCACTATTTCATCCAAATTTAAAGGAGAAATGAGGTGGATATTAAAGTTAATACCGTTAGCCTGGGACATGATCTAAATGTAGTGACCAAATTTTTATTATCACGTCATTCAAGCCATCATTTAGCGCTCCCTGCTCCTGATGAAAAACAGCTAAATATTATTCTACGGGCAGCGATGCGCGCACCTGATTTTCAATATATGCGCCCATTTCGTTTTTTAGTTGCGAAAGGAGACGGGCTGATTCGATTAGGTGAGTTGTTTGCACAGTCAGCAAAAGTGATGAATAAACCCGAACAAGTCATCGAACGAGTTAGAAAAATGCCATTGCGAGCACCAGTGGTGATCACCGTTGTTGCAACACCAGCTGTGAATAAACACGTCTCTGCTTTTGATCAAATTCTCTGTGCCTCATCTTCTGTGCTGATGATGCAAATGGCTGCGCAAAGCTTGGGTTTTAACGGGATCTGGCGCTCTGGCTGGTTAATGCAAAGCCGTGAACTGCATCAGTTGTTTGAATTACAAGATACCGATCAAATCGTCGGCTTTCTCTATTTAGGCACCCCAACAGAGAGTGTTGCTGCTGTGCGGCCAGATGATAGCCCTGAACCTTACACGCAATGGTTATAGCGAGGCCGATATAATGAAGTCACTGCACATGAAATGCGGGATCGAATATGAATATATGCTTATCGATACCGAAGGTGAACAGACCGGGCGTCTGCGTAATTTTGCGAATCTCGACTTTCAATCGATAGCCGATTTACTGGAAGAAAAGCCGGGAAAATTCGATAACGCGCTGGCTGTCGGTGATTTAGGCATCAAAAATGGCTATTGGTATCTGGAAGGCGACGAGCGATTTCACTCCGATGGTTCGTTTCATCAGATGGCGGTAAAAGGCGTTGAGATTCGCACACCACCAAGAGGATCTGTATGTGAAGCCATTGCAGTTTTAAAAGATATTGAACATCAATTAACACTCACTCTGCACAAGTATAAACTCGGGCTTGCCATTTCAGGCTTTAACCCTGAATTAGCCGAATATCATTACGAACCACCACTGAATCAGTGGGAAAAAACACTACGAGAGCAACATTCTGAATATGCCGCATCGCATATCTCAACGCTCAGTTATGGGCCGGATATCAATCTTTCATTCAGCGAAATGAGCATTGAAAAGAGTCTGGATGTTGCCCGTAAACTGACCTATTACGGCCCGTATATTGTTCCGTTCAGTTTTAGCTCTCCATTTTCTGGTGGAGCACAATGGCAAGGTTTATCCAAAAGAACCTACGAACGTGCTGGGTTGCGCCCAACCTGTAAATTGTTTGCTAACGCGTCAAATAAACCCGATGCCCCTCTTTGCTATACCGCACGAATTCCATCAGAACATGGTCGTATCGAATTCAAGGCTTTTGATGCGATGCCTACGGCGGAATTATTAACGGCTTGTTGTTATCTGTTAATCGGGCTTTGCCTTGATCATCAGTTGGAAGATCGGGCCGATTATCCTGATCATCACCTTTATCAACGCGCTGCAATCTTGGGGTTTTCTGACGATAAGATCTGTCATACCGCTATCGATGTTATCAATAAAGCCCGCATTGCCTTGATTCAGCATGGTGAACAACAAGGAGCCCGATCCTTATCACTACTGGGGAATATGCTGGCCACTCGCCGAACCCCTTCGCATGATCTGATAGAACACAATCAACGTTCTGGCCAGATGTATTACGCGGGGGGCCTTGCAATATGATTCCTGATAATACGGTTACTTCATCGCTCGATTTTCTCGGGCGAATGCCCATTCCGCTTCGATTGGCATTTAAATCGGGGCTGGATAAAGCAGTAGCAACTCATCAAGTAAAAAGCGGTGTGGTGCTTAATTGTATGAGTGTGACCGGCGGTGAATGGTTTGAGCCTTTTGCTCGTGTGGTGGCGCCGACACATCCGGCAACATTACCCTCTATGCTCGTCGTTACTTGTTCATCAGATATATTGAGTTCAAAAAATCAGTCTTATTATCAAGGGCCTGCTTTATTCCAGCCTTCCGATTTTCATCCGGTATATCAAAAAGCCGGGATCCCTGATCCAGCAGGCATCTTCCATCCCTTTTCAGTGATCCCGTTTGTTTTTCTGGTTGATAAAACAAAACTGGGGAATCGCCCTATCCCACAATGCTGGGAAGATTTGCTCGATCCCATCTATCACAATGACATCACGTTTGGTGGCTCACGCTCTTCAGACTCGGGCACTTACACTGAATTCAACCGCTTCCTGTTGTTGTCGCTGTACCGCGAATTTGGCCCGAATGGCGTCATTGCCTTTGCGCATAATGTTCGGCATTTACTGCACCATGTGGAAATTTCCCGACTGATGGGGTCGAAAAATCAGCAGGCACCTGCAATTGCTATTTTGCCCTGGATGCAGGCTGAACTGTGCCCACGT
The DNA here is from genome assembly GCF_963556105.2 of uncultured Tolumonas sp. Taxonomy (NCBI): domain Bacteria; kingdom Pseudomonadati; phylum Pseudomonadota; class Gammaproteobacteria; order Aeromonadales; family Aeromonadaceae; genus Tolumonas; species uncultured Tolumonas sp. The sequence continues at coordinate 1,969,357 of NZ_OY829944.1, read as the reverse complement.
CGTCAGCAATGTCAGATCATCTGGCCGCAGGATGGCGCGTACACCATGCCTATCGCCTTCATGTTAAAACCTGAAAAACGGGAAAGATTACAGCCCATTATTGATTATTTAACCAGCCAACAACTGGGCAAATATCTGTTGCACAACTGCTACCCACCTACCCTGTTACAACAGTGCCAAGCAATCCCGGCTGAGGCACGTTTTCAATGGCTCGGGTGGGACTATGTTCGCGCACATAATCTAGTTCAACAAACTGAGCTGGCATCGACATTATTCTTTAATGCCTGGTTACAACAGCAGGAGAAAAAACAATGCAGCTAATTACCGTCGCGGGTGCCCCTTCTGTTGGTAAGACTGCTGTGATATTGCAGACCATTCGTCAACTGAAGCAAGATGGTCTGAAAGTTGGCATCGTTAAATTTGATGCACTGTCTACCTCTGATGACAAACTCTATCAAAAACACGGCATTCCGGTAAAAACGGGTATTTCAGGCGGCATTTGCCCCGATCACTTTTTTGTCAGCAACATTGATGATTGCCTGACGTGGGGCCAAAACCAGCAATTCGATATGCTAATCAGTGAGAGTGCCGGGTTATGCAATCGTTGCTCTCCGCATATTAACGATGTGCTGGCGATTTGTGTCGTTGATGCGTTAGCCGGTATTAATACGCCAAAGAAAGTAGGTCCAATGCTGAAACTGGCCGATCTCGTCGTGATCACCAAAGGTGACATCATTTCTCAGGCTGAACGTGAAGTGTTTGCTTATAACACCAGGCTTGCAAACCCGCGCGCGCACATCGTTTTTTGCAATGGCATTACTGGCCAAGGTTCACTAGAAATTGCTCTACAAATGCGTCGCAGCAGCTCAATTACATCATTGGATGGCCAACATCTACGTTTTTCCATGCCCGCTGCAATTTGCCCCTATTGTGTCGGTGAAACGGCTATCGGAACTCGTCATCAACGAGGTCATGTCAAAAAAATGCAATTTGAGGAATGTCATCATGAGTGAGTATAAAAATTTATCATCAATGAACATTCGCCGTTTGCAACGTGATCAACCCTGCATCGCTGAATTCATTGATAGCATTGGGTTAACCCACGCAGTTAAAACCACTTCGGTGAAAGAGTGGATCAACAGTTTAAGTGATGAAGATCTGGCCGATGGCGGCATGGCGAGAGATATGTTGTTACCTCATATGCAGCAACTACTTCACGAGGTTGATTCCATTTATCAGGCTAATCAAACGCAGATTGAAACATTGACCATCATTGGCGGACGCAATAAACAAGGCGAACCGGAAAACATTGAGTTAATGGTTCAAGCGGGTGATATCGTTTGTATTGTTGGGCCTACCGGTTCAGGTAAAAGCTGCTTACTAAGTGATATTGAGTGTCTGGCACAGGGAGATACACCTACCCGTCGGCAGATATTACTCAATGGCGCGCCCGCCGATTATAACACTCGCTTTTCGATGCACCGCAAAATGGTGGCCCAGCTTTCCCAAAACATGAATTTTGTTGTCGATCTGAGTGTGCATGAATTTATCACCATGCATGCGCATTGCCGATTAACAGAAAATATTGAGTCAACTGTGCAACGTGTTATTGATTGCGCTAACGACCTGACCGGAGAAAAATTCTCCCACGATTGCTCAATCACCCAACTTTCTGGCGGCCAAACCCGTGCATTGATGATTGCCGACACCGCATTATTGGGTGCAGCGCCAATAGTGCTGATCGATGAAATCGAAAATGCAGGTGTAGATCGAAAACGCGCGTTAGATTTGTTGGTTTCAGAAGATAAAATCGTATTTATTTCTACGCATGACCCACTATTAGCTCTGCGCGGTAAACAACGTATTGTGATTCAAAATGGCGGTATTGCTAAAATATTACCCACATCAAGAGAAGAAAAAGAGAACTTAAAAAAATTAGAAGAAATTGAGTCGATCATGCTGAAAGTTCGGGATGACTTAAGATTTGGGAAAAGGATTTTTGATTTGAGTTCTCAGTAATCAATAGTATCAAGTCTGTTTATGATGAACAGGAATATATGCATCCAAAAAACTACGTTAAAACATTCCATTTTTTAACTGTTCAGTTGGTCAATTGAACTCAAGTGCAACTTATTAAGTACCTTGTGCGCAATATGAGGCTATTATGAAAAACTTTAATAATTATATATTTATATTTCAGGCTCAATCCAAGTTGATTTAAAATCAAACCAACCAAGATTGTTTAAGTGAATACCTTTGGCTTGCTCTGGGCCTTTCAATCGCATCCAATGGTGAAATAGAGGTTGCAACCAACCGGAAGTGGTTGCAAATCTCATTAACTCTTCAGCATTAATAGTGTTATTCCGCCATTTGGTCATCCAATCATTCAATTGCGCAATATCTCCGCCGGAAATTGATTGCCGCAATAACGGTGTACCCAGTAACCAACAACCGACATTCCAAACCTCAGGCACAGCAAAATTGACGGTACCCAGCCACAAGTCAACATCTGCATTGCCATCAGCCCAATCAGTATAGGTAAGCGCTACAGTTTCTAATTCCACTCCCTCTAGTGCCAATAAATTTGTCATCAACACAGTCAGCATCTGATATTCCGGATGCTGCTTATGATACGCCAGCCGCAGTACAGGTTTAGTATTCTGATCTAACTGGAATGGGCTTTCCGAATTGCAGGGCATCATGCAGTGGAACCAGGTTGGTAGCAGACTGCCGGTCGGAACCCAAAAATGGCGTATCGGTTCAATTAACTGCTGCAGTAATACGTGAGGGCTTAATTTTTCCCGCAACCAGCGCCGTTGTTCAATTCCTTGCCAAAACGATGATCGACTATCACAAAGTAAGAAATAGCCGCCTTTTTCAAGGAACATTTCGCTAAACACATCGGATGGTTTGCCGGTAAAACTCGCCGCCAGACCTGCGGCATAATCAACATCACTTAAACTGGAACTTAACCAAGTCGCCGTTGCAGTAGAGATCTCTGTGGTAGATTTTGCTCTATCTCCCCCTGATTTTTGCAAGTGCATGGGCGATTCATCTAGCTGCTGTGGTGCGCTCAGTTCGGGCCACATTAATATTTCCACTTCATCCAGTAATGCCCGCAAGCCAAAATAGTGATCAAAGGCTTTGAGCCGCAGATGCCAATCATTATTTTCCGCCACACAATATGCACCAGTACCGACAGGTTTCGCAGCAAACGCGATTTGAGAAGCATGATCAGCCGGCAAAATCATGGCTTCAATATTTGATAACAATAAGGGCAAATGGAGATCTGGCTCTAAGAGTTGAATGTCCACCCCTAGCGTTCCACATTGACTGATCTGAGCAATATGCGAATAAAGGGGTAAGTGCGTACAACGCGTTAGTGAAGCTACAACATCCGCAGCACATAATTCACGGCCATCGTGGAATTGCACAGATGGCCGCAGGTAAAACCGCCAATGCAGTGGTTCTAGCATTCGCCAGTGGTGAGCCAGATCAGCCTCTACTTCCCCTTTTTCCTCATTTATGCGGGTTAACCCATTAAATATCTGTCTAACCAGATGCAACTCAGAACGACGTAATGGCGTGCCAGGATAAAGATTTGGCATCGTCCGGTAATAAGGCACTCGCAAAGTCTGATGATCAGCCCGGATGCTATAGCCCAGTTTGGCCCGTAATAGCGGTGCAATGAGCTGTTTCTCTTCACCCAGCAACTCAATCGCCTCACTAAAGCAGCCCGCATCAAGCAACTTGTCGGCTTTGTCGCTCAGTAACTGATGTTCATTTCGTAGTAATTGCAGATATGAACGACGCCCCCGGCCCGCTTCTGCTTGCCAGTTGATCCAGCCTAACGAGTACATTTGTGTCAGCAAACTACGCATATGGCGCCGGGTACAACAGAGTTGATCAGCCAGTTCTTGTAACGTTGTCGCTACTTCAAGCAAGCCAAACTGGCTGAGTAACTTCAGATATTGTTGTTCAAGACGACGTCCGGACATAAAAGAGGAACCAATTTATTTTAAAGTCAGCAATTTTTAATAACATCTTTTTAGTTCATTCTTTTCTCAACCGCAAGCTTTCGAATCAAAGAAAAATAAATTTCACTTAAATGCAACTTATTAAGTTCGAACCAGCACAGTGAAATATTGCTAATGCAATTAAGAAAAACAGCCTGATTAATTTTATTTAGTCAGTCAAACCATCAATTATTTATGGAACTAAAACGATGACAAAACATCTGAATAAAGACACGACTATTTGTATGTCACTGGCGGCAAGACCCAGTAATTTTGGCACGCGGTTTCATAACTATTTATATGATGCATTAGATCTGGATTATTTATACAAAGCCTTTACTACAACCGATCTCAAATCTGCAATTGGCGGGGTACGCGCATTAGGCGTTCGTGGCTGTGCGATCTCGATGCCATTTAAAGAAGCCTGTATTCCAATGGTGGATGAGTTAGATCCCTCTGCCAAATCAATTAACTCCGTGAATACTATCGTTAACACCGATGGCTATTTGAAAGCCTACAACACTGACTATATCGCGATTGCGAAATTACTGGCGCAATACCAAGTGCCTAATGATTACGTATTTGCCTTAAAAGGCAGCGGTGGCATGGCTAAAGCAGTGGCTTGTGCTTTGCGCGATGCTGGGTTTAAGAAAGGTTACATCGTCGCAATAGAAGAAAAAACCGGCAAACAACTCGCTGAATTATGTGGCTTTGAATGGAAGTTATCGATGGATGGCATCCAAGCCGACTTGTTGATCAATGCCACCCCGATTGGTATGTCGGGCGGGCCAGACAGCGACAAATTAGCCTATAACGAAGAAGAAGTGCAACAGGCCAAAGTGATTTTTGATGTGGTTGCATTACCTGCAGAAACACCCTTGATCCGTTATGCCAAATCGCAAAATAAAACCGTGATCACCGGTTCCGAAGTATTTGCCATACAAGCCGTTGAACAATTTGCGTTATATACCGGCATTCGCCCTGACGATGAATTATTCCGTCAGGCGGCGAAATATTCCCGGGAATAACTTTTCCGTCAGCCGATTTAAAAACGACAAGCACAGCAGAGACAGTGAAGTACTGACGTGCTTGTTATTCAGCAAACCAAAAACAAACCTAAGGTGTCCCCCATGAGCAAACGTATTGTTGCTGTAACCGCCTGTCCAACCGGTGTTGCCCATACCTTTATGGCAGCCGAAGCATTAGAAGAAGAAGCAAAAAAACGAGGGTATTGGATAAAAGTAGAAACGCGAGGGTCTGTTGGTGCTAAAAATGCGTTAACCACCGAAGAGATCGCGCAGGCGGATATTGTGATTATTGCCGCCGATATCGAACTCGATTTATCTCGGTTTGCTGGCAAAAAACTCTATAAAACCAGCACCGGAGCTGCACTGAAGAAGACGGCGCAGGAAATTGATCATGCCCTGACGATACAAGCGGTGTTTAAAAGTAATTCAACAGCAACCCAATCACGTTCCGGTAAAGCGGAGTTACCCGGTGTATACAAACATTTGATGACCGGTGTTTCGCACATGCTGCCGTTGGTCGTCGCGGGTGGTTTATGTATTGCCCTTTCTTTTGTCTTTGGCATCACGGCATTCAAAGAACCCGGTACCTTAGCTGCCGCATTAATGCAGATCGGTGGCGGTGCTGGCGCTTTTGGTTTGATGGTTCCCGTACTGGCCGGGTTTATCGCCTTTTCAATTGCTGACCGGCCAGGTCTGGCTCCGGGTTTGATCGGCGGTATGTTGGCCACCTCAGCAGGCGCTGGCTTTCTTGGCGGGATAGTCGCGGGTTTCCTAGGCGGTTATAGTGCTAAATTTGTTGCCGATAATGTTAAATTGCCGCAAACCATGGAAGCGTTAAAGCCTATCTTGATCATCCCGTTAATTTCGAGTCTAGTGACCGGGCTTATCATGATCTATGTTGTCGGCGGTCCGGTAGCAGCAGCCATGGCAGGGCTAACGCACTTCCTTGCTGGCATGACTTCCGCGAATGCCGTTTTACTCGGGGTTATTTTGGGAGCTATGCAATGCTTCGATTTGGGTGGTCCGGTCAATAAAGCGGCTTATACCTTTGGTGTTGGCTTGTTAGCCTCTCAATCATACCTTCCGATGGCTGCAATTATGGCCGCAGGTATGGTTCCCGCATTGGGTATGGGGGTGGCGACCTTTGTTGCTCGCGACAAATTCACCGAAGCTGAACGTGAAGCTGGTAAGGCTTCCTTTGTGCTAGGTTTGTGTTTTATTTCTGAAGGTGCCATTCCCTTTGCAGCACGTGACCCGATGCGAGTTATTCCTTCTACTATGGCGGGCGGTGCATTAGCAGGTGCTCTGTCTATGTTGTTTGGCTGCACATTAATGGCACCACATGGTGGTCTGTTTGTACTGGCCATTCCAAATGCAGTAGGCCATGTGGGTATGTATCTGATTGCGATTGCAGCAGGTACAGCGCTCACCGGTTTGATGTATGCAGTCCTGAAACCAGCCATGGAAGTTCAAGAAGCATAAAATTTATATGTGCGTCCTCTTCCCCGGCTGAATAATCTGGGGTTTTTTAGTAACCGATGAAAGAAACCGAGACAAAGGAAAAACATAATGTTGAGCATTGCTGAACTTTTTGTTGATGTCGTAAGGGTTTGCTGAGCTTTCATTTTTGTTACTGTGTAGCTAAAAGAGAATACTGGTATGGTGATTCTCTTTTTTATTTCTAATACGACCAAAGTGAAATAATCCGAACGGTAGTAGCTTGTTCATTATATGGATGCAGCTTATTAAGATCATCTAATAGCATGAAAATTATGAATTTCATTCTGAATCTCTTTTATTGACTTAGCTTTTACTTAATTCCGGTTATCCAAAACAGATAGTTAAACATGCAAAAACCAACACATTTGTTGTCCATCGGCGTGTGAGCTCTATGAGCAAGCACGCTTCTGTCCAATTCCACGCTAGCCTCCTTGCATGAATTTAACTTCGGCATCCGAACATTAAGCAAATTTTAGTAATATGGGATGTTGTTAGTATTTGAATGTGACACCAATGACTCACTATCGTAATCAATGAACTTGCTACAGATGTGATGGATTTTTTAGCTTTCAACTTGATCATTTCAACAATACTTGTAATATTGAACTATGAAAAAAGAAAACGCAGTTACCATATTTGAAACATTGGCCTCTGGTATCCGGTTAGACATTTACCGTGTTCTGGTTAGGGCTGGTTTTGACGGAAAAGTGGCGAGTGAACTGGCTCAGGAGCTGGGACTTGCGCCCAACAAACTCTCTTTCCATCTGAAATCAATGTCCCACGCTGGAGTTGTCACGGTAGAGCAGGAAGGCCGTTTTCAACGTTATAGAGCCGACTTACCCGTTATGTTGGATGTCATTGCCTATCTAACAGAAGAGTGCTGTTCGGGGCATCCTGAACAGTGTGAAACCATTCGGGAGCAGTCTTGTTGTTCGCCAGCAGTTTTGCCTCCGCTGATAAAATCAAAGGAAAACTAATGACTGCACAATACGAATCTGTGTCGGATCCCAAGGCCGATATGAGCTTCTTTGAACGCTATCTGACCGCGTGGGTTGCGATTTGTATTGTCGTGGGCATCCTGCTGGGTCAGGGAATGCCCAACATATTTAAAGCAATTGGCGCGATGGAAATCGCTAAAGTTAATTTACCCGTGGGTTTGCTGATTTGGGTCATGATCATTCCTATGCTGCTGAAAATTGATTTTTCCGCACTGCATCAAGTAAAAGAACACGTCAAAGGTATTGGGGTCACGTTATTGATCAATTGGCTGGTCAAACCGTTCTCCATGGCGTTTCTGGGCTGGCTGTTTATTCGGGTGTTTTTTGCGTCACTGTTACCGGCTGAACAAATTGATAGCTATATTGCGGGTTTGATTTTATTAGCGGCAGCACCGTGCACGGCCATGGTGTTTGTCTGGAGTCGTTTAACCAGCGGCGACCCCTATTTTACGCTTTCGCAGGTGGCACTGAATGATCTCATTATGGTGTTTGCATTCGCGCCCATAGTGGCGCTGTTGTTGGGGGTGTCCAGTATTACGGTGCCGTGGGATACGCTGTTTACCTCGGTCGTTTTATACATTGTGATCCCGGTGATCATTGCGCAAATTATCCGTAAAGCGTTGCTTATCAAGGGGCAGGCATATTTTGATGCGGTGATGCATCGCATTCAGCCGTGGTCTATTTCAGCGCTGTTGCTGACACTGGTACTGCTGTTTGCTTTTCAAGGTGATGCTATTATCAGTCAACCTATGGTGATTGCATTACTCGCTATTCCTATCTTAATTCAGGTCTTTTTTAACTCTGCCTTAGCTTACTGGCTGAACCGGAAAATCGGCGAAAAACACGCTGTTGCTTGTCCTTCCGCGTTGATTGGTGCGTCTAATTTCTTTGAATTGGCGGTAGCGGCCGCGATTAGTTTGTTCGGCTTTCATTCTGGTGCTGCATTGGCAACGGTGGTGGGCGTTTTGATTGAAGTACCCGTCATGCTGTTGGTAGTAAAAATCGTGAATCAAAGTAAAAGCTGGTACGAGGCTGGAATTCGATAAATCGTGATTAAGGCTTTATTGCGTGACAGGCGCTAGATCGTATCTGATGAATTGAAGTAAACAACAAACCATATGGAGTTTTGCCGATGGCACACCCGTTCGACATTCTCACCCTTGATAATGGGGCTAAATTTATTTTCACGCCCTGCCCCGGCACGAAAGGCGTTTCCGTTGCTGAGTCATTACACGCCTTCAAAGACGCAGGTGCTCAAGCGGTGATAACCATGATGACAATGCCTGAACTCATTGAGAGTCAGGCTGAACAGTTATCTGCTTTGTGTGCCGAGTTAGGAATGGATTGGTATCAGTTACCAGTCGATGATGGTTGTGCCCCCGAAGAACCTTTTGCGCAGGCATTCGCCATACACAAATCTACGTTGCTCAATTTGATAACGTCAGGTGCAACTATCGTGATCCACTGTCACGGCGGTTCAGGTCGGACAGGTCTAATGGCTGCAATTCTGATGCTGGAATCAGGCTATGATGCTCAGGAGATAAAAGCGAAAATCCAGCAGTTACGTCCTAAATCGCTGACTTCACTGGTTCAGGTGAACTATCTGGTAAACCATTATTCATTCGATGCCTGAATGCGCCACAAAGGAGCTGTTCATGGAACTTCAGACGAATACACCCCCTTGTATTTTGACAGCATGGATAACTCATGAAACGGAGTTACGTTTCTGGTTACAGCGACATCTGGCAGACCATGAACAAGCCGCAGATGCTTTACATGACATTTTCCTGAAAGTCATTGCTCAGGGTAAAGCATTCTGTGCTATCAAAAATCCAAGGGCTTGGCTATTTCAGGTTGCCAGAAATCATCTGGTTGATTGCTATCGAAAAGACAAACATTGTCTTTCATTGCCTGAAGCAATCGGGGCAGAACTGATCTGACCCAGCAACAACGGACACACGGTTAAGCGATTTTCTGTTGTTCAAACTCGTCTGGACTTTTGTAACCCAAATAGCTGTGTAAGCGTTGGCGATTGTAATCCACTTCGATGTACTCGAATACCGTTTCTCGAATTTGCTGCCGCGTTTCAAATTGTTCTCCGTGGATCGCTTCAACCTTCAGGCTATGGAAAAAGCTTTCCGAACAGGCATTGTCGTAACAACAACCTTTGGCGCTCATGCTGCAAATTAAACCGTGATCGTGTAACAATGTTTGATAGTCATGCGAACAGTATTGACTGCCTCGGTCGGTATGCACGATGACGCCTTTTGGGTGTTTCCGCCGGAACAAGGCCATTGTTAACGCATCGCAAACTAAATGGGCCGTCATGCGTTCTGACATTGCCCAACCAATCACTTTGCGCGAGTATAGATCGAGCACAACAGCCAGATAATACCAGCCTTCATTCGTCCATAAATAGGTAATATCACCCGCCCATTTCTGATTGGGCTGACTGGCGGTAAAGTCTTGTTGGAGCAAATTATCTGCCACAGGCAGGTTATGTTTGCTTTGTGTCGTGGCTTTAAATTTACGGGCGGCTTTCGCCCGTAACCCTTGTCGTTGCGGGCTTAATGCCACTGTTTTACGATTATAGTGAATGCCTTGCTTCTCCAGTGCCAGCATGACTCTAATTGCACCACTGCGGCTTTTATCCGCTTTAAATGCGTTAGCCACATGCATATCAATTTGCTGCTGACGATGCCGTAACTGGCTGGGTTTATGATGCCTGGTGAGCCAAGTATAAAATCCACTGCGAGAGACACCAAGCACACGACACATAGTCGCAATAGCAAACTGTTTTCTGTGTTTAAACATGAAGGCGTACTTTATTTCAGGTGTTTGGCAAAGTACGCTGCGGCCTTTTTTACAATCGCCAGCTCCTCGGCTTGTTCAGCCAGCAATCGCTTTAGTTTGGCATTTTCATCCGCCAGTGATTGTTCGCGCTCAGTCGAGCTTTGTTGCAGACGATGTTTGTTTCGCCAGTAATAGAGTTGAGACTCAAGAATACCGAGTTGTGTTGCTGCTTTGGAAAAGCCAATGCGCTCGGCTAAAGCGAGGGCATCGTCTTTATAACTCAAGCTGCCAGTAAAAAACAATTAATGAATGCTTGATTTTTCAGGTCACGCTACTGAATCTTTAGCCGCTTTGTTGAGTTGTTGTGATGCCTATACGGTACTACCTTATGTCCATTAGGACATATATATGGCTGGGCTACACCGACTCAAATATTAATGACGTCTTTAGGCGAAAAAATGCTAGGACTGCTTATCATGGTAGTGACCTTTGTTGGTTTTATTGGTGATTATGTCAAAGAGGTCTTCGGACCTGATTTACTGGTTAATGATGGAAATTCTTAATATCAAGTATGAAGTGCAACATTCATAGAACACGTTCATGGTAACTTCGCTCTGGGGTTATAAAGCCTAATATTTCCCTCGGCCATGTATTTAATCTCTTGCTATCGCATCGCAATCCGCCTGCTTTAGCCATGACATGCTGCTCTTTTTCGGCAAGTATTGTTAATCAAGCCATTGGTGTTCTCGTTTTTTCCACGCTCCCACCCAAATAATTCACTTTCAGATGCAATTTAAAGATGTAAACCCTGCCTATCGTTTTTTACCACTTTATGTGACGCTATCGTATGGCATACATTGATGTGTCAAAGCTTTCTAAACCCGCTGTACATCGACAGAAACCTGCAGTGCCAATGTTTCTCCACCATCAAAAATCACGCCCTGTAATGGAGTTACATCGGCATAATCACGTCCCCATGCGGTAACAATATGTTGTTCACCCGGCATCAGATCATTAGTCGGATCAAATTCAACCCAGCCAAATTCGGGAATAAAGACAGAAAACCATGCATGAGAGGCATCGGCTCCTACCAGTTTTTCTACGCCCGGTGGCGGTAGTGTTTCCAGATAACCACTGATATAGCGTGCCGGCAAACCAACTGAGCGGATACAGGCAATAGCAAGATGGGCGAAGTCCTGACAAACGCCTCGCTTTTCTTCTAATACCTGTTCGGGTGGCGTGCTGACGGTTGTCGCCACCGGATCAAAGGTGAATTCCTGAAAGATTTTATGCATAAAGTCGATGGTAGCTTGAAGCACGGACATGTCATCGAAAAACGATGCCTGTGCATATTCAGCCAGCAATTCAGAGCGGCGGATTAGCGTCGAGTCGAGTAAATACTCTTTGACCATCCGCAGTTCTGGGGTTGCCGGAAAAGCCAGCCACTGACGCAGTTCGCCACAGGTTGTCTGACGCAGACTGTAAGACGTGATTAAATCGTTCAAGCTGGTCTCAAAATAGCTTTCCACATCGATAGTCAATTTTTCGTGCGGTTCCTGAATAGAAAAATAGAAGGTTTGATTACCAAAATAATCAGTCCCTTCACTTTGATAAATCGGTTTCGGAGTTATCTGGATTCGATGTTGCAGGCAATGCTGACTGGCGGTATCTCTTGGCAAAAGATGCGTCATGTTGTAGCACAGACTAACCGGTTTATTGTATTTGTATTCTGTGAGATGACGTACACGATATCTCATAAATCGGTCTTCCATGTTGTGTTGTTTAATGACTGCGGGCCAGCAGTATGATCAAAATATTTATCACTCAGTAAGGCGGTAAACTGTTCGATCTGCTGTGTGATCTGCATCAACAGATCTTCCAGATTTTTCCGTAACCCGCTTTCCTCATCGATCTGTTCCAGCGCCTCCAGATCTGCCAGCAAAATATCATTAAGTGATTTGATGATCTGACGACTTTCCGGTACCAGACCTAAAGGCTGATTACCATTATGTGGTAGCTCATCAAGGTATTTACGCAACAGCTCTATCTGATAAATCAGCGAACGGGGATTGGTAATGTCACTCATCAGTAGATCAAGTCCAAACGCAATATTCTTCCGGCCTCGGTAACGACGGCGAAATGAGATCAGCGCTTCCACACTTAAGAGAACTGATTCTAAAATCTGCTGTTGTTGCATGCTAGGCAATGGTTTGGTCAGCGTGAATCTCAGCAATGTCGCGGTCAGTCTTGCCCGTTCGGCACGGCGGCCAATTTCTTGAAACATCCAGTCCATGCCACGCAACATACTCTCATGGTTCAGCCCTGATAATGCCAGCAGAGTTGTGACCAGACTATCGAGTGACTCTTCCGGCACTGCCGGCAGGCCATCTTTATAAGCCTGCTCAACCGCATATATATGATCACGCAGTTCGTTAAGAATAATTCGGGTATCGGCGGAAAGCATTTCCTTTACTTGCTCACCACATGACAGCATGTTGTGCAGGTTAAATTTAATTGAACCGACTCGTTCGCTATCGGTGACCAGTGCTGCCAGCTCTTTGTTTGGATTTTGCCATAATGCAGGGTTATTGCTGAAACTAGGTAGTGCGCCAGTCAAGTGAGAGATAGCCCCTAAGAGGACTTCGCTGCTTTCCGGTGCAAAATATTCAACCCCGTTGAGTTGTTTAAAAATTGTTCTCATCAATCGCAGGCTCATTTCAGCCCGTTCAGCATAACGACCAAACCAGAAAAGATTTTCAATAACGCGACTAGGCAAATTAGTGACCAGCGCTTCATCCCGCGGGATCGACTCGCTTAATGATATATGAGCAGTATCTGGTTCATGGTTTAGTATCCAGGTATCTTTACTTCTTGCGCCAGAAAGATCGGTTACAATGCTATCTTCCGCTGATTCAGCAACCCGTGAGAGACTGCCAGGCATAACACAATAGCTGTCATTGTGCGCTACTGTGAATGACCGGAAGATGCATGGACGGTTTTCCAAATGAGTGTTGTTCCAGATAGGTACCAGAGAACCGGGGATGTAACTCTGTGCGACATAGGCCTGCGGGTTAGATCTCATCAGCTGCAACGTTTTTTCCCGCGCCCGACTATCCAGACTGTGGCCGTAAATGCTTTTGCTGTTAAAACTGCGATAGGTCGGTTTGATGATCAGGTGGGTGATATTTTCCTGAATATACTTAAAATCAGATGGATTACCGCACCACCAGGTTTTCACTGTGGGCAGAGTAAGGTTTTCGCCCATCAGAAATTGGCTGATCTCTGGTAAGAAGGAGAGCAACGCCGGTGCTTCGAGAACTCCGGAACCTAATGGATTAGCCAGCACGACATTGCCATTGCGGGCAACTTCGAGTAACCCGGGTACACCAAGGCGCGAGTCGGAGCGCAGTTCTGTCTGGTCGCAATAGGCGTCATCCATCCGACGCAGAATGACATCAACTTCTGATAAACCATTCAGAGACTTCATCCAGACCCGTCCATTGCGCACCGTTAAGTCCCCCCCCTGAACCAGAGGGAAACCTAGGTAGTTCGCCAGATAAGCGTGTTCAAAGTAGGTGCTACTATATGCACCCGGCGTTAGTACTACGATTCTGGGGGTATCTGTTTTGTGGCTGGCAAGATCAGCAAGCGTGTTGCGTAACGCATGAAAGAAGCCGGATAAGCGCCGTACGTTACTGTTATGAAACAGGGTTGGTATCACGCGGGAGACAGCGGTGCGGTTTTCCAATACGTAGCCTGTGCCACTCGGTGCCTGAGTTCGGTCACCAATTACCACAAACCGCCCATCGGCACCACGCACCATATCTGCAGCATGAAAAATCAGTTGCCGGACACCGGGTTGCTGCATACCGTGGCACTGTCGAAGAAATCCCGGATGTGCAAAGATGATTTCGGAAGGGATGATCCCCTCTTTCAGCAAGCGTTGTTCGCCATAGAGATCTTTATACATCAGATCAAACAGCATGGAGCGCTGTATTAATCCCTGTTCAATCACCTGCCACTCAGTACCATCGATCATGCAGGGAACGATATCCAGCGACCAGACATTCGGAGAGAGCGGATCGCTGTTCAGATTATAAGTCGCACCGTCATCCCGCAGAATACGCAACGCCTGACGCTGGCGTTTTTGCATTCCTTCTGTTCCTAAACCAGCAAGGGTTGCCATGACCTGTTGCCAGTGCGGGCGTGTCGAATGCGTTATATCCAACGCCTCGTTGTAGGCACCCACCGATGAAACGGCGGGTGCCATAAAGTCAGAAACAGTTGATGTCATGTTTTCCTGATTATCCAGATAAAAAACTACAGCCTAGTATACTTTTTTCTCAGATCTAAAGTATGCGGGTATTCGAAGTTGGCCTCTTCAACCGGCGGCGCCATTGGCTGGGACACCTGATCGTGTTCATAGAACGTCCGCAGTGCATTAAACGCAGGAGGGGGATTCAGCAGCCCCTGTGTAAAGCCATGCCCCCAAAAACGATTGATACGCCGAGCTTCTGCTTCATTGCTGTTTATCGGTAATGTATCGTAGTTTCTTCCACCCGGATGGCTAACATGATAGGTGCAACCGCCAATCGACAAACCATTCCACGTATCAATCAAATCAAAGATAAGTGGTGTATCAACACCGAGGGTCGGGTGCAGCGCTGAAGGCGGTGACCATGCTCGGTAACGAACAGAGCCGACCATTTCACCGTGGCGACCTGTCGGGCTTAACGGTACACGGCGGCCATTACAGGCTAGTACATGGCGGCCGTCTGTCATGCCAGATAAGCGTATTTGCAAACGCTCTACCGACGAGTCGACATATCGCGCCGTGCCAGACTGCGTTACTTCTTCACCCAGCACATGCCAAGGCTCAATGGCCCAGCGCAACTCCAGCTCGATACCATCAATCAGCTGACGACCATAGTGTGGGAAGCGGAATTCTTCAAATGGTCTTAACCACTCCAGTTTGAACGGATAACCATGGCTTTGCAGATCATCAACCACCTCTTTGATGTCTTGCCAGACGTAATGCGGCATCATAAATTTATCATGCAGCAGCGTGCCCCAGCGGATCAGTGGTTTTTTATATGGTTCAGCCCAGAAACGGGCAACCAGACAACGCAGTAACAGCATTTGCACCAGTGACATGCGCGCATGCGGCGGCATTTCAAAGCCCCGAAACTCAAGCAAACCCTGACGGCCACTGCTGCTGCCTGCCGCATACAATTTATCAATGCAGAATTCAGATCGATGAGTGTTACCCGTGATATCAACCAACAAGTTGCGCATCAGACGGTCAACCAGCCAAGGCTTTTCGACAAAACCATCAGGGAAATTGCTGAACGCAATTTCCATCTCGTACAGCATCTCTTCCCGTCCCTCATCCGGGCGTGGTGCCTGACTGGTCGGGCCGATAAACATGCCGGAAAACAGATATGACAGCCCCGGATGGTGTTGCCAGTATGTCACCAGACTACGTAGTAGATCCGGGCGTCGCAGCAACGGGCTGTCTGCCGGTGTACGACCACCCAGTGTGACATGGTTACCGCCACCAGTACCGGTATGCCGACCATCCAGCATGAATTTTTCCGCACTTAACCGCGACTGATAAGCCTGTTCATAGAGTGTTTCGGTGTTAAATACTAGCTCATCCCAGTTTTTGGCCGGGTGAATATTGACCTCAATGACGCCGGGATCGGGAGTGATCAAAAACTTCTGTAATCGATAATCTTTTGGTGGTTCATAGCCTTCAATGACAACTGGCAGTTCTAGTTTGGTGGCAACCGCTTCTATCGCATTAATCAGTGCAACGTAATTTTCCAGATAAGTTACCGGAGGCAGGAACAGATGCAGTTTTCCGTCCCGAGGCTCCATGCACAATGCGGTACGAACCACATTTTTTACAATTTTCAGCCGGGGTTGGTTTTGCGGCTGCAACGCTTGTTGTGCCGCAATAGTCGGTGCACCGCTGCCGACAGAATACAGAGGCAGTTCATCTCTTGGTTCGAACGGATCACGTTCGGCATCGATCTCTTCTTCAGAAACCGCTGGTAATGAATTCAGTGGCAGGCGATAACCCATTGGGCTGTCGCCTGGGATCAACGTGATCACTTCTGCCCGCATCTGCCACAGGCTACTTTGCCACTGAACCCCGTCAAACTCGATTGGCAGAATATAGCCGGTGGGTTTATCCAGCCCACGGGTGAGCAATTTTGCCAGTCGGCGACGTTCCAGATCATCGTTCAAATCCGCTTTTCGTGGATCGGCATCAGCGGGTAACGCACGTTCCTGCCACAGATAATAGAGAGTATCTTCAAAGGCGGGTTGCAGATATGACTCAGAAAGCCCCAGTTGCTGACATAAAACCGCACCAAACTGGCGTGCATGCGGTTCGTCATAACCATAATTTTTATCTACCCGCGCCAGCAACTCTGGGTTATGCCACAAAGCTTCGCCGTCGGTGCGCCAGAAACATCCCAATGCCCAGCGGGGAACCTCTTCGCCCGGATACCACTTACCCTGACCATAATGCAGCAGACCATTGCCACCGAATTGTGCTTTCATCCGCAACAACAGATCTTTGGCCAGCCGTAACTTATCGGCACCCAGAGCCTCGGTATTCCACTGGTCGGAATCCATATCATCAACAGAGACGAATGTCGGTTCGCCCCCCATGGTCAGGCGGACATCACCTTCATGTAATTCAACATCAATAGCGCGGCCTAACGCCTTGATATTTTGCCATTCGTCATCGCTGTAAGGTTTTGTCACCCGTGGATCTTCATGAATACGGATGACCGCATTTGAATAGCTGAATTTGCATTCGCATTTGTCCGTGAAACCACTGATCGGTGCGGCAGAGGCCGGTTCTGCCGTACATGCCAGTGGAATATGACCCTCCCCTGCAAACAGACCACTGGTCGGGTCAAGCCCGACCCAACCTGCGCCAGGGAGATAAACCTCACACCAGGCGTGCAGATCGGTGAAATCCTGCTCTGGCCCAGACGGCCCGTCGAGTGCTTTGATATCGGCTGTCAACTGTACCAGATATCCGGAGACAAACCGGGCTGCCAGCCCCAAATGCCGGAAAATCTGTACCAGTAACCAAGCGGTATCGCGGCAGGAACCCTTTTTCAGCGTCAGCGTCTCTTTACACGTCTGCACACCAGGCTCCATTCTGATGCCATACTCAATTTCATTCGCTAATCGGCTGTTGAGCTGCACCAGAAAATCCACAATCGGGGTTTCGGTTTTTATAATGTCGGACAGCCATTTTTTCAGCTCAGGCCCGTCTTCAGAAATTTTCAGGTAAGGTGCCAGCTCATCTTCTAATGCGCGATCATAATCAAACGGGAATGTTTCAGCATATTTTTCGATGAAGAAGTCGAACGGATTGATAACGGTCATATCCGCAATAACTTCCACCTCAAACTCCAGTTTCTGGGTTTTTTCGGGAAAAACCAAACGGGCCTGATAATTACCAAAAGGGTCTTGTTGCCAGTTAATGAAATGATTTTCTGGATAAACTTTCAGCGAATAACCATGAATATGCGTACGGGAATGTGGTGCCGGGCGCAGACGTAAAATATGAGGAGATACATTGATAAAGCGATCGAATTCATAGGTGGTTTTATGCTGTATTGCAACACGGATCGTCATGCGGCATCTCCCTATAGATACTGAAACCAGTTATCTTTGATCTGATGATGTAATGTGATAATGCGTAATTGAATGTCATTCAGATAACGGCTGAATTCCTGATTTAAATCATCTGATTTTTCCACACCATGTGTGTTATTCAGTAGCGCATCTACCTGTTCGGCAATACCATCAGAACGAGGCAGTGAACTGGCAGCCAGTTTGATCTGCTCCAGACAAAAGCGCTGTGAGCGAGGGAAATACGGATCAGTCAGCAAGAATGTTGTTGCCGTTGCCCCTTTAATTGAGCAGCGCATTGTGCGGCGAAAACTCAGATAGGCGCTTTGTGATTTGAGCACCTTTGACCAGATCACTTGACCCAACTTAACACTCTCTTCTTCTCGTGATTGCATCAACAGAGAGTTTGCGGCATCCAAAATCCGGGTGTTCATATCAGCCCGTTCCAGATAGCGTCCGATATTCAAAAAACTCCAGCCTGCACCTCGGTCCATTGAGCCGCTCAGAAGACCGATAATTTTCTGGCTTCCTTCAATGATAGTATTAAGGTAAGTGTGCCGATCAGAACGGTCAATCCCTTGTTTTATATGCTTTTTTGCATACAGGTCCAATTCATTGATCAACTCCCACATCTCACCGGGAACCACATCCCGTGTGGTTCGGATATTTTCACGCACCATCTTTAATGATGATAAAAGTGAACCGGGATTGCTTTCATCGGCCAGCAAAAATTTCAGCACATTCCGTTCATCTTTTGTCTTGTAACACTGTTCAAACAGTTCAACGCCGCTATTAATCTCAATCAGGTTGTACCAAGAGATAGCAATATCTCTTGGTAAATCATAAAGCAGATCATCATAGACACTGACTAAGCGAGCTGTATTTTCCACACGTTCAAGATAACGTGCACTCCAGTAAAGGCGTTCCGCCACTCTTGATAGCATTCTTAGTCTCCCTTTGTCTCAACAATCCATGTGTCTTTACTACCGCCACCTTGTGACGAATTAACGACAAGTGATCCTTTTTTCATTGCTACTCGTGTCAACCCACCAGTAGTGACATAGGTCTCTTTACTCTGCAGAATGAATGGACGTAGGTCTAAATGGCGTGGTTCGAGTGAGCCTTTGCCGATCAGTGTCGGCGCAGTTGAGAGTTTTAATGTCGGCTGGGCGATGTAATTGCGCGGATTCGCTTTGATAAGCTCAATGAATAATTGCTGCTCTTTCTCGGTAGAGTGAGGACCGACCAGCATGCCGTAACCACCGGATTCATTCGCCGGTTTAACAACCAACTGATGGATATTGTTTAGCACATAATCGCGGTGATCTTCTCGTTCGCATAGATAAGTGGTGACATTGGGTAAAATCGGTTCTTCGTTCAGATAGTAACGGATCAATTCCGGCACATAGGCATACACGACTTTATCATCGGCAACACCGGCTCCAGGTGCATTAGCTAGTGCGACGTTGCCTGCTTTCCATGCCCGCATCAGCCCTGGCACACCAAGCACGGAATCAGGCTCAAACACTTCCGGATCAAGGAACAGATCATCGATTCGGCGATAAATTACATCAACCCTCTCAGGGCCATATATTGTTTTGGTGTAAACACAATCGTCTTTACCAATGAATAAATCACTGCCTTCGACTAATTCCACTCCCATTTGCTGTGCCAGAAAAGCATGTTCAAAATAGGCGGAATTATAGATCCCAGGGGTTAATACCACGATTTCCGGGCGGGCTATTTTACGCGGGGAAAGCGCTGCCAGCATGTCGAATAGTTGTGAGGTATAAGCATCGATAGGTTTAATGTCATCATTTTCAAATAATTCAGGAAGTACCCGTTTAGTGATCGCCCGGTTTTCCAGCATATACGAAACCCCAGAAGGAACACGCAGGTTGTCTTCTAACACATAGAACTGACCTGTTTCATCACGGACTAAATCGGTGCCGCAAATGTGAGCCCAGACCCCGTAAGCTGGTGAAACACCAACACATTCTGGTCGGAAATTTTTAGATTTTGTGATGATATATTCAGGAATGATGCCGTCTTTAATGCAGTTCTGATCATGGTACAGATCATCTATAAAGCGGTTCAGTGCGGTAAGTCGTTGCTTCAACCCTGCCTCTGCAACCATCCAGTCTTTCGCTTCAATAGTGCGGGGAATGATGTCAAAGGGCCAAGTT
The DNA here is from genome assembly GCF_963556105.2 of uncultured Tolumonas sp. NCBI lineage: Bacteria > Pseudomonadati > Pseudomonadota > Gammaproteobacteria > Aeromonadales > Aeromonadaceae > Tolumonas > uncultured Tolumonas sp. Next base: position 1,949,174 of record NZ_OY829944.1, on the reverse strand, counting down.
CTGTCTATATTCCCCTCTTCTGTGTAGACGGTAAAACTGATCCCCATCTCCTGAACTGTTGCTTCTGCCGTCAGGCGGCGCTTTTCTAATTCATCAACAGCGAGGGCATCCAGATATTTTAGCAGTCTTTTAGCGGGGGGCCGAGGAGCTCCAGAAAAGTCAATCAATTCGTCGTAATAAACATTCGGATCATAATTTTTGGTCAGTTCATGCATAGACATAACATCCTTTTCAACAACCAAGCACAATGCATGTCTCTGAACATATCGCTAAACAGCTGCTTAACTGCCTTATAACAACAGGCACAAACAACTCAATAAGACATGTCAGTGGAATGCTGCACTATCCTTATGAAAAAACGCAAATCTTATGCCACAAATGAATAAAGCAAAGAGGACAACCGAAATGTATGTTTCATTGCAAAATTGTCTATTTTTTATTCAAATAAACAAGAAAAATAAACGTATTCAAGTGAATTCATGCCATCTTACAGACCATTACCTTGGGTTGCTTTATTTTGGGGCTTTGATTTGATGCAAAAAGAAATGGTGCGCCAGAGTAATTTTCTTCGCCCGACGGTAATGCTGTTTCAGCTTTTCCAGTAGTTGAATAAATAGGCCTGAATCCTTACTCAGCCCTGTGGTGTAAATTACCTTGTCCGTCTAACTAATTAAGAGCATCAGCAACAGTTTATACAAACAGAGGATGTCTTATTAAATTGGCGAGATCACGGCCTATGTTTGAGCTATTAAGAAAGGCAGTCTGGCCGAGAAATTCATGTTAAATGCATTAAAATGCACTAATTCAGATATGAACTGACCTTCAGGTAATTTTTCTAGGTAAAACACAAGTAGGATCAGAATAACGCCAACCACTGCTGCCGTAATAGCCGTTAATGGTGCCCAAACTGTGCCAAAAATCTTCATGACCTGATCATTTTTTTGTGCCCGACCGAGGTGGTGCTAGGGTAACCACCACCCAGTTATCTGGATCACAAAAGCCCAGATGAAGTTGAACAACAGAAAATAGCTTAACCGAATGCCCCATATTGCTGGGCTAGCTCAAAAAGGAATACTACTCCTCAGCAAGCACCACACCAGTAGCCTCGTTCAAAATATTGGTCAGGCTCAAGCAGTGATCGCTGTTGCCTACTAAAAATAGGCTAAAGCCGTCGTATTCGCGAAATGGCTCCTTGGGGCCCATTTCGTCCAGCAGGCAGTAGGTTAATTTAATATCAGGAAACTGCTGCTGCACCGTACTGCGCCCCGCCTTGTCAAAACCGTTCTTGGCCACTGCCGCAGCTATCTGCACCAGCAGATTCTCACTGATCGCTGCCATCGTTTGCTCCTCGTTCTCATTGACCACACAACTTGATGAACTCATCAAGTTCCATGCCATAACGAAGTTTAAGCATCCTATCAGCAGGATTGCGCCAACACCCGCTTACCTGCCGCACCGGTTCGTTAAGAAATCTACATTTTGTGGCCTTTATAGCATATTACATGTAAAACCTAGCGACGCCGCGGTTTGCCTGTTTTCGCTTTGTTGCTACCGCTTTGCCCTAGTGCTTTAGCGCGTAGGTTTTTCTTAGACGGTTTACGTTTCGTGCTGCTCGCCTCTTCTTGCGCTGCAAGATTTGGCTCGAATCCTTCCATCCATTGCAGAAGAAAATGTTCACCAGTGAGTTTTTCTATCTCTTCGAGCAGATATTTCTCTTTATTCGAGACCAATGAAACCGCCAAGCCCGCTTGGCCTGCACGGCCTGTTCGACCAATACGGTGAATATAATCTTCAGCGTTGTAAGGCAGCTCATAATTGATCACGTATTGCAGTTGCGAGATGTCTAATCCACGCGCGGCCACATCGGTGGCAACAAGCGCGCGCACCTGCCCAGTTTTAAATTCTTCCAGGCCGCGATCGCGGGCACCTTGAGATTTATCACCGTGCACCGCAGCGGCTTTAATGCCATCTTTCTCAAGTTCATTAGCCAGTTCATCCACCGCTTGTTTGGTACGCGTGAAAATCAGCACCTGTTGCCAATTTTTAGAACCGATCAAGTATGCTACAAGGCCTGCTTTGCGTTGGTTGTCGACTTCGTAAAAGCGTTGTTCAATTTTCGCGGCCATCGCATTTCGTTCGGCAACTTCGATCAGTTTTGGCTGCTTTAGAATGTTTTTGCTTAGAGCAAACACGTCATCGTTAAAAGTTGCGGAGAAAAACAAGGTTTGCCGTGTTTCCGGCAGACGTTTCAGGATGCGCTCAATATCAACAATAAAGCCCATATCTAACATACGATCTGCTTCATCAAGAACCAGCGTCTCAACCGTACTTAGGTCGATCAACTCTTTGAAAGCAAGCTCTAACAAACGGCCCGGTGTCGCCACGAGGACATCACAGCCTTTGTTGAGCGCCTCGATCTGCGGGTTAATACTCGCCCCGCCGTAAGCCACAACTGAATTGAGACCTAAACCTTGACTGTATTTCACAAAGCTTTGGTGTACCTGTTGCGCCAGCTCCCGCGTTGGTGTCAGCACTAACACGCGGATGGATTTTTCAGAGGTCTCTCTAACGAGATGTCGTTGAATCAATGGCAAAGCAAATGCGGCCGTTTTACCCGTCCCCGTTTGCGCCCCCGCCATGACATCGTGACCTGCAAGCACTTCAGGGATCGCTTCTTGTTGAATTGGCGTTGGTGTTTGATAACCAAGCGTATCGAGGACAGCCAATAAATCTGTGTGAAGCCCCAAGGAAGAAAAACTCATAAACAAACACCGCTGACAATTAATTAAGACTGGGCCATTGTAACATCGAAGCCTTAAAGACTCTCAGTGAGAAGCGTATTCCGGCTAATTGTGTATCTGGGAACAACAGCGCCAATGTTGTTTAAGAAAGAGGTGCCGAAAATAACGCGACATGATTTCCCACTTATATTTTCGATTTATTCTTCAAAAACAGAGCGGATCGGGACATAAAAACTGCGCTTCGGTGCATCGATGACCACCTGAGTAGTAATACGGCGAATTTGCGGTACTTTTTCCATCAGCTCCTGACTAAATTTGTCATACCCAGCAGCGTTCGCAGCCGTCACCACGACCATCAGATCATACGGGCCAGTCACATAATAGACCTGCTGAATATCTTCGCGATTGGCAATCCAGTTCTTAAATAAACCTAATGCAACATAGTTATCACGTTCAATCTCAAGCCCCGCAATGAAAGTCATCATGTTTGATACGTATTTGGGGTCGACCACCGCAATTTCGGTTTGAATCACTCCCTCAGTACGCATTTTTTTCAAACGACGTTGAACAGCAGATGCAGAAAGCCCGACTTGTTCGGCAATTTCCTCTGCCTGCACGCGGCTATTTTTCTGAATGATATTGAGGATCTTGGCATCAAATGTATCAAGCTGCATGAACTGAACTCTGTTAAATAAAACCTAATTACCAGCAAATTCCTTTTGCTGCGGCGACTTTTTCTATATCCACTCTGGTGCAATTTGCGCACCAGCTTAAAACATTCCCGATCTGTTCTGGTGAGCTGCATTTTTTCTGCAAAAACAACGCTGAAAATGCATTTTTCCGGCGTTTAAAAACGCTTTTCGCCGTTGAGCAACAGCCATTTTGTAAATACTACAAGGGAATTGCAACGACAGCAGGATAGCACAATGTCAGAAATAGTCCGGCCACTCAGGAAGAAAACGCCCCTCGCACTGGAAGTAAACCAAGTGCATAAACGATTCGGTGACAACGAAGTATTGAAAGGCATTTCATTACAGGCACATCACGGTGAAGTCATTTCCATTCTTGGTTCATCAGGCTCAGGCAAAAGTACCTTCCTGCGCTGCATTAATTTCCTGGAAACAGCTGATCAAGGCACCTTCATCATCAATGGTGAAGAAATTCGCCAGACTCGCGATCGCCACGGCAAACAACACCCTGCGGACTGGAAGCAAATCGAACGCATCCGCAGTCGCTTAGGCATGGTGTTTCAGGGTTTCAACCTCTGGTCGCATCGCACGATTTTAGAAAACGTCATTGAAGCGCCGGTTTATGTTCTGAATCAGGATAAGTATGAAGCCACCGAAAAAGCAGAAGAATTACTGCAGAAAGTGGGGCTTTATCATAAACGCCATGAATACCCCTCTTTCCTGTCGGGTGGCCAACAACAACGTGCTGCGATTGCCCGTGCGCTGTGTATCAACCCGAAATTGATGCTGTTTGATGAGCCAACTTCTGCGCTCGACCCAGAGCTGGTCGGTGAGGTGCTGAAAGTCATCCGCGATTTAGCTGATGAAGGCCGCACCATGTTGCTGGTCACCCATGAAATGAATTTTGCCCGCGATGTTTCAGACCATGTGGTTTTTATGCATCAAGGTCTGATTGAAGAAGAGGGCTCGCCGGATCAGGTATTCAATCACCCGAATAGTGAACGTTGCCGCCAGTTCACATCACAGTTTCGTCAATAAACCTCAATCAATACATGGAGTAACACAGCTATGAAAGCACGTTTGACTGCCGGACTAATCGCCCTTGCCTGCCTCACCAGCACTGCTGCACATGCAGAGATCCGCTTTGGGGTATCGAATGAAGCATATCCACCGTTTTACACCAAAGATGCCAGTGGCAAATGGGCTGGTTGGGAAATCGATCTGTTGCATGCTCTGTGTGACGAAATGAAAGAAAAATGCACCATTGTTGATATGACCTGGGATGGTCTGATTCCGGGCCTGAAGGCGAACAAAATTGACGTCATTTGGTCATCTATGTCGATCAATGATGAACGCAAAAAAGTCATCGCGTTTACCGATAAATATTACAACACGCCGACTGAAATCGTGGGTCTGAAAGACGAACCTCACACAGTCACTAAAGATGATTTGAAAGACAAAATCATCGGGACTTACGTGTCTTCCATTCAATCGGCTTATTTCAAAAAGCATTACAGCGACGTTGCAGCCGAGAAAAACTATCCAACACTGGATGAATCGCTGCAGGATTTGGTTTCTGGTCGTGTCGATTATGTCATTGCCGACTCTATTCCGCTGGCGGCATTCCTCAAATCATCAACTGGAAAAGAGTGTTGTGAAAGCAAAGGTCAGGTACCGGATGATGCAGAAATCTTAGGCACTGGTATTGGTGGCGGTTTAAGAAAATCAGATACCGCGCTGACTGAGAAACTCAACAAAGCGATCGCTGCAGTACGCGCCAATGGTAAGTACAAAGAAATCTCAGCGAAATATTTCAGCTTCGATCCATACGGTAACTAATCATGGATATCTCAACCTACACCAGCTTACTGGCACTGGAAGCTCCGGGATGGGGTTCGGCCTTACTGAAAGGTACGGTCACGACACTGGAGATTTCAGTCGGTGCATTTCTGGCCGGGATTGGGATTGGGCTTGGCTGCGCATTGGGTAAATTAAACGGGAGCCGCACGTTGGCTCCGGTTTTAAACCTTTACACCACTGTGGTTCGAGCAATTCCCGAGCTGATCCTGATTGTTGCACTCTACTATGCCGGCACTGATTCACTGAATGCGCTGTTAAATGCGCTGAGTTTTGAATCGGTCGAAATCAATGGGTTTGCCACCGCCATTCTGGTGCTGGGGATTGTGCAAGGCGCTTATGCCACAGAAGTCATCCGTGGTGCGATCTTGGCCATCCCGACCGGACAAATCGAAGCCGGAAAGGCATTCGGCATGCCGGCGACCATGCGTTTTCGTCGCATCATCCTGCCAGCCATGATGCCAACTGCCCTGCCGGGGTTATCAAACCTGTGGGCATCGGTCACCAAAGACAGCGCATTAATCGCCGTACTGGGTTATCAGGAGCTCGCGATGATCACCAAACTGGCAGCCAGTAATACCAAATTCTATTTCTTCTTTTTCTGTACAGCAGCACTGATTTATCTGGTGATCACCTTGTGTTCTAACTCGGTATTTGACTCGTTGGAACGTCGTTTCCGCCGTGGTCAGGTTCGGGTGGGTTAAGGAGTTTTTAAATGGATTTTTCATGGATCACCCATTACTGGCCACTGCTTCTGAAAGGTGCCGAACAAACCATCGCCTTGCTCGTGATTTCAGTCAGCCTCGGGTTTTGTCTGGCAGTCGTTTTGGCACTGTTGCAGGTAATGGGGCCAAAACCACTGGCTAAATTCTCAAGCGGTTATTGCACCTTACTACGCGGCACGCCATTGCTGGTGCAGTTATGGCTGCTTTATTACGGGATTGGCTCGCTGTTACCGATGATCCCGGGCATTCGCCATAGCTTCATGTGGCCAGTTTTGCGCGAAGGTTTCTTCTTTGCCGCCGTCGCATTCACCCTGAACTATGCAGCTTATGAGGCTGTCGTTTTACGCGCAGCCCTGCTCTCTGTACCCAAAGGTGAAATCGAAGCAGGTAAAGCTTTTGGAATGTCACGCTGGACGTTGATCCGCCGTGTTTGGCTGCCTCGTGCGATTCGTATTGCATTACCCACCATTGCCGGTGAGGTCGTCTTACAGCTGAAAGCAACGCCATTGGCATTTACCGTCACCGTGATGGATCTCTACTCCGTCGCCTACAAAATCAGACAAGACACCCTGCTCGTCTATGAACCACTCATTCTGGTTGCCGTTTTCTACGTCGCACTCAGTGCTCTCATCGTCAAAGTATTCGGACGCATTGAACGTCAGCTACCGGTTCGCCGCTGAATTGAAAAAGGATATAAAAATGACTCAAAAACCTTCTCGCACATTTCGGCCTGCGACACTCGCTTTAAATGCCGGTTTAGAACCCGATGCACTGACGCATGCGATTGCGCCAAATATCTCCATGTCAGTGAATAATAGCTTCATCCCTGGTGAAGGTGCTTTTTCTGCGAACGGTTTAGATCTGACGGAAACACCTTTTCTCTATGCGGGTTGGACGAACCCGACTGTACGTCAGTTAGAGGAGCGCTTAGCTGCACTGGAGAATGCCGAAGACGCCTATGCAGCAGCAACTGGCATGGCAGCCATGGCGGCAGTTTTCTTTTCGCTGCTGAAATCAGGTGACCACCTGATCATCAGTGATGTTTGTTATGCCGCGATCAACGAACTGGCCTTGCAGGTGATGCCTTCATTTGGCGTTGAGGTAACGGCAGTGAATTTATCTCGCATCGACGATGTGGTTGCAGCCATCAGACCGAACACACGTCTCATCCATGCTGAAACCCCGAATAACCCTCTGTTGCGCCTGACCGATCTACAGGCACTTGCAGAAATTAGCCGCGCAAAGAATATTCTGCTGTCTGTCGATTCCACATTTGCGACACCAGTGGTGACCCGCCCTTGTGACTTTGGGGTGGATCTCGTGGTGCATTCGCTGACTAAATTTATCAATGGCCATGGCGATGCCTTAGGTGGATGCGTTGCGGGGAAAAAATCGCTGATTGCCGAAATCCGCTCAAAAGCCGGTGTCTATCTGGGGGCAAGCCTGTCGGCACAGAATGCATGGCTCATCATGCGCGGTATCGATACGCTTTTCCCGCGAATGAATATGATGTGCCAGTCGGCCATGAAAATTGCGGCATGGTTGGAGCAACATCCTCGCGTGAAATCGGTGATTTATCCCGGTTTGGCTTCACATCCTCAGCATGCCCTGGCGCAACGTCAAATGGATCAGTTTGGCGGCATTGTCGTGTTCCAGGTAGACGATATCGACACCACCGAACAGCGCTTTGCCCATGAATCGCATCTATTCCACTATGCCTATTCGATTGGCCACCAACGAAGTCTGGCCGTATTGCTGAAAACCGAAGATTTAATGAAATCGACTTATCGTCTGACATCTGAGCAACAGCAAGAATATCAGCAATATGCTGGCAAAGGGCTCTTCCGGTTGTCGATCGGCTTGGAATCTGTCGAGGATATGATTGAAGACTTGGAGTGGATTTTACGATGACAGCCTCCAATACCATTTCAATCAGCCAAGCTGATACCAGAACATCGTCCGGAGATTTGCTCAAACTTGGCATCATGGTCTTGCTGTGGGGTTTCAGTTGGCCGGCTATGAAAATTTGCCTGCTTTCGATCAGCCCATTATGGTTAGCAACGATCCGTTTTGGCAGTGCGGCACTCTGTTTATTCCTGTTTACCGGTATGAGAGGTGAATTAAAACTGCCGGTAAAGCAGGATATTCCGATCATTGCGAGTGTGGGTTTGTTACAAATGATGGCCTTTACCGTATTAGGTTTAATCGCCATGACAAAAGTTGCAGCAGGACAAGCCGCTTTACTCGCCTACACGACACCACTATGGGTTTCACTGATCACCGTGGTTGTTTTGCGCCGGTCGCTGGAAAAAAGTCAGCTGTATGCGGTGATAGCGGGCTTACTCGGCATTGTGGTCGTTATCTCGCCATCACTGTTGGGCTGGCAATCAGCTGCAATTATTGGGGATATCATGCTGTTAGGCGCAGCACTGTGTTGGAGTATCGTCATCGTTCATGTGAAGCAACATCCATGGCATGGTAGTCCGCTGATATTAGCACCATGGCAAATGTTACTGTCCGCACTGCCGCTTATGATCATCGCATTGGTCACAGAAGGTATCCCTCATATAAATTGGAACACTGAGTTAGTTAGCCTGTTAGTGTTTATTGGCCCACTTGCAACCTGTTTCTGTTTTGTAATTTCTTTGGCGGTCGGTAGACGTATCAACTCAGTTTCTATGTCTGTGGCAACCTTAGGCGTTCCGGTTATTGGGCTGTTCTCTTCGATTATCTTTTTGGGTGAGAAAATGACGCTAGCGATAACCGTGGGGGTCGTTTTGATCCTCTGTAGTCTGGTTGGAATATTAGTTGGCCCTGCCAAAATGGGAGAAGCCAGAAAATAATCTGGCTTTTTTGCCCTGAGAGAACAAGAAAAAACCTTAGCAAAGGGACATTTCCAAGAACACGTTTTGACAGGTATTTACCAACCAATCTTCAGCTCGATTCAAATAAAATATGCCCTTCTCCATCCACAGCAATGACATGATGCACATCGCTGATGCGAGGAAATTGATATTTTGCAATTTGCGCGGCAACAACGGCTTTCGGTACAGCCTGTGTCCGGTTGGCATTGCCACTATAGATAGCCGTTTCTGGTGCCAGAAAAATCACTAACGTGATTAAGGCATGCTGATCGCGCGCCATCGCATACAGCGGTTTGCGATAGTCTTGCCGCAGGTTGGTGGCATCCCAAACTATGTTGTGCTTTTCACGTAAGTAATTTTTCAATTGTAGCTGTGCTGTAGCGACAACTAATTCGGGGTTATCTTGGCAGGCGCGCTTGCCCCAAAGCTCTTCTCTGATAGCATCCAGCGAAACCACTGACATATTCTGACAATGACGCGCTACATAACGTGATTTACCTATGCCACTTGGCCCGCACAACAAAATTAAGTGTGCATGTTCATCTTTGTGACGTGACAATTTCGCGATAGCAATTTTTGCCGAAACACAGGTGCCCCGCTGCATGCTCTCAACCACCAGTGATTTCAAATATCGTTGTGCACGCTGTGATTCATGAGCAATCAATCGATCGAGTTCATCGGTGGAAAAAGGTTGATGCCATAAGCCATTAGCCTCACAGTGCTGGCGATATTGTTCTAGATATTGCAGTTGATGTGGAATGGCTTCGCCTATTCGCCCTTGCATATCAGCGCACTCAAGCCAGTAGAGTAATGCCAGATCAGCGCGGCGAGACAAGGCGATATACGCACCATGATCCATATTCTGCACGACTAACATTTTTGGCATCTGGTGTTCGCCCACCAAACCAAGCACAGTCCAGATCACTGAAATTGGTAATGGCAATTTCATGAGCTGGAAAGCCAGATAAGAGCGCCCCTTGGCTTCATGATCTGGGGAACCAATGCGTTGTTGCCCGCGAATAGTCATTTTGCGGGTGTTGCGCGTCTTACCAATATCATGAAATATCGCCGCTAAAATCAATGCCTGGCGCTGTTGCCCATTCAGATAAGCCGCCTCTTTAGCCAGTAATTGATAGAGTTCCTCTAGCACCATACCGGTATGAATGTGCACATTCCCCTCTGCATGCCAACCGGGATCTTGCGGGGTTTTCCTTAGATCATTTAACCACGGAATAACAGGGCCAAGTTGTTGCACACATTCATCAATAGATGGTGTGGCAAAATGGCAAAGCTGTTGCAGCCACTGATTCATCAATTATTTCCTGCCGTTATTTGTGCCTATCCTTGATTAACTAATGGTTATGTGTCCACTAAAAAATAAATTCTCGCTATCTCAATCACTTAAACTACACGTGTAATTTCATAACCCGGTCGTAATTATTCCTAAAACTGGAATACTCAAATCAGAATTCATTCATTTTGCAACACGAATTTCATCGTGATAATGGCGCATACGACATCAATCATGTCACCGCAACTGATTCGAAATGAAGGAATTGCTATGAATAATTTTAGTTACCGTAACACCACTCAGATCCATTTTGGTCAGGGTCAAATCGCAAAAATCCGTGATGAAATGCCTGCTAATGCGCGTGTTCTCATCACTTACGGCGGCGGTAGCATTAAGAAAAATGGCGTAATGGAACAAGTTCACGCCGCACTGGAAGGTGTTACTTACTTTGAATTTGGCGGCATCGAACCAAACCCACATTTTGAAACGCTGATGAAAGCCGTTGATGTGATCAAACAAGAGAACATCAACTTCATTCTGGCTGTTGGCGGTGGTTCGGTGATTGATGGCTCTAAATTCATCGCAGCAGCGGCGTTATACCCGAATGATCCGTGGGAAATTATTCAAACTTACGGCGCAAAAGTGACGCAAGCCGTACCACTTGGTTGCGTATTAACACTCGCAGCCACCGGTTCTGAAATGAACAATGGTGCGGTGATCACTAAAGCAGCCACGCAAGATAAGCTGTTTTTCTTCTCTGAGCATGTTTATCCCAAATTTTCAGTGCTTGACCCAACCACTACTTATAGTTTACCGCCGCGTCAGATTGCCAACGGTGTTGTCGATAGCTTCGTGCACATCGTTGAGCAATATGTGACTTATCCGGTTAATGCAAAAGTGCAAGACCGCCTGGCGGAAGGCTTACTGCTGAACATTGTGGAAGATGGCCCGAAAGCACTGGAAAACCCAACTGACTACGATATTCGCGCTAACTTGATGTGGACTGCCACCATGGCGCTGAATGGCCTGTTGTCGACTGGTGTACCCGCTGATTGGGCGACCCATTTGATTGGCCAAGAAATAACCGGTTTATATGGTTTAGACCACGCGCAAACACTGGCGATCGTTATTCCCGCAGTTTGGACTTACAAACAGTCTGCGAAAAAAGAAAAGCTACTGCAATACGCCGAGCGCGTATGGGAAATGACTGATGGTGATGAAGATGCGCGTGTTGTTGCTGTTATCGAAAAAACGCGTCAGTTCTTTGAACAAATGGGCGTAAAAACCCGTTTAAGCGACTATGGTTTAGACCGTTCGGTGATCCCTGCCGTGGTAGCCAAACTGAAAGAACATGGCCATGTGCAACTGGGCGAAAAAGCTGACATTACACCTGACGATGTGACTGCCATTCTGGAACTTGCCTTGTAATTTGATACTCAGTTTATAGTGTCTTTTGGCCCATCGTGAGATGGGCTTTTTTCATTCAGCATTTCCGCTCATGATTCAC